>WGSQ01000152.1 GCA_014871605.1 Collinsella sp.
GAGAATTCGTGATTCGGCACTGGGATGGCGGCCTTTAGGGGCGCTTTGGTCCTTCCGCGGGGTGCCGTGGGCAGGCAAACCATCACAACATTCGACGTTTTTTGCCAAAAACGGGAAAAGCATCGAATGTTGTGATGGTCTGTGTTGAGGATGGGCTTGGAAAGTCTGTTTTGCTCGAAGCGACCTGTCCTGTCGTACGGGTGTCGGCATAATTCTCTCGTGGGGTATTATGTTTTCCGAAGAATAAAACGCCGCGTGAGGGGAGGGCCGCGTGGACGGGCACGTGCAACATGACGGCTTTGGCCGCGACATCAACTACCTGCGCATTGCCGTTACCGACAAGTGCAATTTCCGCTGCATCTATTGCATGCCGGCCGATGGCGTGGCGCCCCGTGCACACGACGAGCTGCTCAGTGCCGAGGAAATCGCCCGCTTTGTGCGCTTGGTGGCGGGGGAGGGCATTCGCCGCGTGCGCCTGACGGGCGGCGAGCCGCTGGTCAGCCGCCGTATCATTCCGCTCATTCGTGACATCCGCGCGATTCCGCAGATCGAGGACATCTCGCTAACCACCAACGGTGCCTTGCTGCCCAAGCTGGCGCCGCAGCTCAAAGACGCCGGGCTTGACCGCGTCAACATTTCACTCGATACGCTCGACCCCGCGCTATTTGGAAAGATCACGCGCCTGGGTCGGCTCGAGCAGACCATGGCCGGCATCGACGCGGCGCTGGCTTGGGGCTTTGAGCCCGTTAAGGTCAACTGCGTTGTCGTGCGTCGACTCAACCAGGATGTGGCAGCCCTCGCACGGCTCACGCTCGACCGCCCCATCCACCTGCGCTTTATCGAATACATGCCCATTGGCGACGAGCGCACGAGCTCGCATTGCGCTGTGGACCCGCATGCGCCCACACTCAATCCCGAGCTGTGGGACGCGAGCGATACCGTGCCGAGCGACGAGCTGCGGGCGCGCATCAATGCCGGGGCCGCCGCGACGGGACTGGGCGAGCTCGAGCCGCTCGACATCAACGACGCTCCTGCCGGCGCGGGTCCTGCGCGCTACTGGCACTTTCCGGGCGCGGCGGGAACGGTTGGCTTCATTAGCGCCATGTCCAACCATTTTTGCGCGAACTGCAACCGTCTGCGCCTGACGGCCGATGGCAACGTGCGTCCGTGCCTGTTTAGCGATGCCGAGTATTCGGTGCGTGAGGCGCTGCGCCGTGGTGATGATATGCAGGTACTTTCGATTTGGCGCGATGCCGTGGCCCACAAACCGCAGGAACACGCGATAATTGAGGGCACGCAACGATTTATGTCCCAAATCGGAGGATGATCATATGGCCAAGAGCAGGTACGCCGATGCCACCAAGGCCGCTCGCAGGGCCGCGATGTCTGCCCACAAAGTCACGGCTGCAGCGAATGCTGGTAACGCCGACGCGTCCGCACAGCCGACTGCCAGCGCTGCTACCGAGCCCGCCCGCGACGCCCGTCGCGACGAGCTGACGCACGTGGACGCCAAGGGCGAGGTACGCATGGTCGACGTGTCCGACAAGGCCGAGACCCATCGCATCGCCATCGCCGAGGGCACCATCCTCATGCACCCCGAGACGCAGGCCATGGTGCTGCAGGACCGCGCCAAAAAAGGCGACGTGCTTGCCTGCGCGCGCGTGGCGGGCATCATGGCCATCAAACGCACGAGCGACATCATCCCCATGTGCCATCCGCTGCTCATTACCAAGAGCAAGTGCGACATTGCGCCCATCGCTGCGGCGGGGACGCCGGCCGAGGACGTGCTCGAGGGCTGGGCGCCGGCGCGCGCGGACGGGCAGGTTGGCTTTCACGTACTGGTCACGGCCGGCGTGACGGGCAAGACGGGTATCGAGATGGAGGCGTTGACCGGCGCGAGTGCCGCGTGTCTGACCGTCTACGACATGTGCAAAGCCGTCGATCGCGGCATGGAGATCGTCGACGTGCGCCTGCTGCACAAGGAGGGCGGCCGCTCGGGCGTGTGGGATCGCGCAGGGCGTCAGGCCGCTGCCGTTGAGTCCGTGGCGGCTGACGGTGCCGCGCCCGCGAGCGCGCCCGTCGCCGGCGCGCCCGCAGCTCCGGCACCGGCCGTCCCCGCGATTGCGTTTATCGGCTACCAAAACTCGGGCAAGACCACACTTGTCGAGAAGGTTATCGCCGAGCTCACCCGCCGCGGCCTGCGCGTGGGTTCGCTCAAACATCACGGGCACCATGGCTTTGATATTGATGTGCCCGCTAAGGACACCTGGCGCCATCACCAGGCCGGCTCCAAACACGTGGGCCTCATCTGCGCCACACGCTGGGCGGAGTACGCCGACACGCGCGAGGAGGACGAGATGCCCGCGCGCGAGCTGCTGTCGCGCTACAACGATGTCGACGTGGTGATCATCGAGGGCTACAAGACCGAGGGCTTCGACAACATCGTGGTCGCGCGCTCCGGTGTCGACCGTCTGCGCGGCAAGAGCTCGCTCGACCTAGTCGACGGTCACACGCTGGCCCTTGCCTGCAACGAAGCCCTGGCACGTCAGGCATTCGATGCCGGCTTTGCGACCCGAGCCATCAACATCAACGACGCCCGAGCCATCTGCGATCTCATCCAAGATCACCTGGCCTAAAACCTGCCAAAAAGGGACAGGTTTATTCCGGCAGGTTTTATCTGGGCAAACGTCACTTCCACCACAAAGAGGCCAAGCACCTTTGTGGTGGTTTTTGCTTTGGTAGATGTGTGGGACATGCCTTACAATCTACCAAGTAGTTCATGACGGGCGAAAAACGGAGAGAAGGGGCTTGATGCGTCCTTAATGTTTCATGCGGATAGATTGATTTGACAGACAGTGGCGAATGCCCGCCGTCCGCATTCGTATGAAACAAGGAGTCTCCATGCTCGCCTCCCTTTTCTCAAAGCCTCAATCATCGCTGTCCGTGCAGGCCAAGCGTCTGGTGGCGATGCGCTTTCTCATCTACACCGGTTTTCAGACCAGCTACTTTATCGGCGTTATCGGAACGCTCACCTATGCGGACGACGCTTCGGTCGTGGCGACATCGCTGGCCGTCCTGTTTATGAACGTATTCGTGATCTTGGGATCCTTTGCGGGTGGCGCTGCGCTCGACGCCTGGGGCCCGCGCCGTCATTTCTTGCTGAGCATCGTGGGCACGCTGACAACCGGCGCGGCGATTCTCATTTTTGGCAGCGCGACCGGCATCGTCCTGCTCGGCGCGGTGCTCCTGGGCTTCGTGATGGGGTTTGCCCAGCCCATCGCCACATCCTATCCGGCTTACCTCACCGACGATCCTGTCGAGCTCAAAGACATCAACTCCGCTATCGCCATGTTTTCAAACGTGAGTATCATCGTCGGCCCCACGCTGGGCGGCTTTGTCGCGGCGGCTGCGTCGTCGCGCGCGGTGTTTGTGCTCATGATGCTCTTTACCGCATTGGCGCTCATTGCCGGCTGGAGTTTTAAGCCGCGGGCGGGTTTTGCCACCACGCGCGAAGGCAAACCCGCGACCGGTGAGATCACATCAGACAAGGCCAGCCAAAGTCCCGACCCCAACACATCTTCTCGCGTCACCTTCGCGACCAGCATCAAGACAGTCTTTACCAACAGCGTCCTCGCCCTGCTGTTCTGCATTATTTTCCTTTCTAACTTTGGCTACGGTGCCTTCGATCCGCTGGAGTCGTTCTTCTACCGCGATGTTCTGCACGTCGGTGTCGAATGGATGGGCTGGCTCTCGTCGGCCAGTGGTGTGGGCGCGGTGCTGGGCGCCATGGTCGCGCTCCGCTTGCCGCCGCACCTGGTCAACCTTAAAACCCTGCTCGTGGCGCTCATGTCCGTGGGCCTGGGAAGTTTGCTCTATGTGGGGACACCGTACGTGGGTGTAGCCCTCGTCGGCCAGATTGCACTGGGCATAGCTTGGGGCATCGTCAACCCGCTCCACAACACGATCGTGCAAACGACGGCCCCGCTCGAGCAGCTCGGTCGCGTCAACTCGGTCATGGGTTTTGGCAACATGTTCGCCGGCGTGGCCCCGCTGGCAATTGCCCCATGGCTGGCGGCGACATTTGGCGTGCAACAGACGCTCGTAGGGGCGGGCATGGTCGTGACGGCAGTTCCCGCGGCGTTGCTGTTGTTTGGCCGCCGGCACTTGGATCGTGCCGCAAAGCAGTAAAAACCATCACAACATTCGATGAAAATCGCGATTTTGCCGAAAAACGTCGAATGTTGTGATGCTTTGCGCCTCGGGCCAGGCCACCCTTCGGGTTCGGCCACCACGGGGGCAGGCACCTTTGTGACGATCGGGTCCCAACGGCCCGTGCCTTGGTATACCATGTACGCCGTTCACGAATACACCCCACACCGCCGCACAACCCAGAAAGGCCCCCATGGACACCACCTTTAGCC
>WGSQ01000153.1 GCA_014871605.1 Collinsella sp.
CGGCAAGCTCGTCGCCACCCAGGACCAAGATGAGCTTGGCGCCTACCTTATCGGCTTGCTTAAACTGGGCCTTGAGCGAACGACCCTGATAGTCGGCCTCGGTCACGATACCTGCGGCGCGAAGCTCCTGCGTAATGGCAAAGACGTTCTGACGCAGCTCCTTGCCGGCGTTGGCGACATAGGCGCACGGGGCCTCATCGGCACCCAAATCGCTGCCAAAGGCCTGCAGGGCCAGCAGGGCGCGCTCAAAACCGACAGCAAAGCCGACGCCCGCCGTGGGCTTGCCACCCTCGAGCTCGACCAGGCCATCGTAGCGGCCGCCGCCGCCGATGGAGCCGACGCCGGCGCCAGGGGCCTCGACCTCAAAGACAGTACGGGTGTAGTAGTCCAGGCCGCGCACCAAGGTGGGATCCTCGACATACTCGATACCGGCGGCATCCAGATAGCGCTTGACCTGCTCGTAGTGCTCGCGGCACTCGTCGCACAGGTTGTCACCCATCAGCGGAGCCTCGGCCATGATCTCGCGGCAGTGGTCGTTCTTGCAGTCAAAGGCACGCAGCGGGTTGAGCTCGGCGCGCTCGCGGCACTCATCGCACATCTCGTCTGCGTGATCGAGGATAAACTGCTTGACTTGCTCGCGGTAAGCCGGACGGCACTGAGCGTCGCCCATCGAGTTAATGAGCAGACGAAGCTTGGAAAGATCGAAGCCCAGGCGCTTGTAAAACTCCATGAGCATGATGATGCACTCGGCGTCTGCCGCCGGATCGGGAGCGCCGAGCCACTCGATGCCCACCTGGTGGAACTGGCGCAGGCGGCCCTTCTGGGGACGCTCGCCGCGGAACATGGCCTCGGCATAGTACGCCTTAAACGGCGTGGAGCCCTGGGGAACTAGGTTGTTCTCCACGACGGCGCGCACCACACCGGCCGTGCCCTCGGGACGAAGGGCCAGGCGCTGCTTGGGCTTAAGCTTGGTATCGGTGCCCTCGGTAAAGACGCGCTCCAGGTTGGCGCCGCTAAACACGCGGAACATCTCCTTGCGCACGACGTCGGTCGACTGGCCGATACCGTGGACAAACACGTCCACCTGCTCGATCGCGGGCGTCTCGATGGGCTTAAAGCCAAACGGCTCGAACACGCCGGCAGCAATCTGCTGCATCTTTTGCCAGGCGCGCATCTCGGCGCCGATAAGGTCGCGGGTTCCCTCCGCCTTCTGTGCCTGCATGGGCAAACACCTTTCTTTTGTATCGCGTCATAGGTAACGGTCATTATACGGCACAACCACAACCCGCGGCGGCGCGTCTGACCGAACGCGGGTATGGGGACTCGTTCGGCCTGACGCACCGCCGCTGTTTGCGATCCGCTTTCCTCCGTCCCCTTCGGATCACGTGATCTGTTGGGGACGGAGGAAAACGGATCATTTCGTAGGCCCGTGGCCGCCTTGGAAACCGAATGATGGTACGAGCATCCATTCGGCTTCCAGGGCAGCCACAGACAGAACGGAGCGAACAGAAAAGAGCACGTAGACCTGCCATAGCTTACCGACAAAGCTCATGCCGGCAAGAACGGCAGAGGTGGCGATTACAGTGAGGGGAACCCAAAACGCGGCCGCTTACTTTATCGGCAACATGGCCAATGACAAGTGAGCCGATAACGCTCACCACGGTGGAGATCGCATTGGAGATGTTGTACTGCGCAAGCGTAATCCCGAGGTCGCTTACGATGAGCGGCTGAAACAGGCTCATGCAGTTGACGAAAATGGTGTAGCACGTGGCCATGATCACAAAGCCGGAGGCCACCACGAGCCAGCCGGGAAAGAACTTACGTTGCTGGGACATACTGTTCCTTTTTTAAACAAACGAGTAGCAAGATTGGGTGCTACCGGTGGTCGGCGATGTAGCCCAAAGCGACGGCGGCATAAGCCGCGGCGCCAAGGGGAAGCTCGGCATCGCTAAAACGTGCCTTGGGATGATGCTGAGCAAAATGCTCGTCCGTATCAGTCACGGCAGCGCCCACGGTAAAGTACGCACTCGGGATCTCGCTCGAAATCAACGCGAAGTCCTCACTCGCCATGGCGTGGAACAGCGGCAAGAAGGCGGCCTTGGGCAGCACCGCGCCCACGTAGCCAAGCGACGCCTGCGTCATATCGTCATCGAGTACGAGCGGGGGAACATCCGAGAGCGTCTCGATAGTCGCCGGCGTGCGATAGGTCGTGGCAACACCTTTGACGACCTCGGCGATGCGGGTCTTGAGGTGCTCCATGAGCTCGACGTCGAAGCCACGCAGCGTTCCCTCGAGCACACAAGTGTCGGGGATGACATTTGCGGCCTGACCGCCGGCGAACTTACCCACGGTCAGTGCGACCTCCTTGGCCGCCGGCACTTCGCGAGCAATGAGCTCCTGAAGTGCCAGATGCACGTGCACACCCGCCGTAATGGGGTCGATGCAGATCTCGGGGCTCGAGCCATGACCGCCCTTGCCCTGAAGTGTGATGCGAAAACCGTACACGCCCGAGAGCGCCGGGCTGCCGTAGAGCACCAGGCCAAGCGGCGACTGGCTATTGACATGCATGGCAAAGGCGACCTGAGGGCGCGGGTTCTGCAGCAGACCGTCGGCGATGGCGGCGCGGGCACCCTCAAAGGTTTCCTCGCCCGGCTGGAACAGCAACTTAACCGTAGCGTTGGCATCAACAAGCTCTGCCTCGCGCGCTTTGAGCATACGAGCCGCACCAAGCAGCGCCGTCGCGTGCATATCGTGACCGCAAGCGTGCATGCAGCCGTTGGTGGATGCAAAGGGCTCGCCCGACTCCTCGGCAACAGGCAGGGCATCCATATCGCCACGGAGCATGATGACCGTACCGGCCTGTTCGTCCGTGCAGACGCCATTGCCTTGGGCCGCGGCGGCACCGGCGCCGACAAGGCCCACAACGCAGGAACCATCAACGAGCGTGGCAAATGGGATGTCCATCTCGGTCAGGCGCGCTTGGATATACGCAGAGGTCTGTGGGAGGCTATTACCCAGCTCGGGCATCTGGTGGAGATCGTGTCGCCACGCAGCGAGCTCGTCTGCAAAAGCCTGAGCTTCTGCAACAAGACCGTCACCGATAGCGGTCTGCGCCGCTGCGGTGGCCTTGGGCGCTGATTGCGGTTGAAGATCGGACAAAGCTGGTGCCATAGATGCCCTCCAGTATCGTTTTTGCAGCAAGCACTTTGATAGC
Source organism: Collinsella sp. (assembly GCA_014871605.1). Classification (GTDB taxonomy): domain Bacteria; phylum Actinomycetota; class Coriobacteriia; order Coriobacteriales; family Coriobacteriaceae; genus Collinsella. Next base: position 3,215 of record WGSQ01000153.1, read on the forward strand.
GTAAAGTGCAAGGTACTACTTTAAGGGCGAGGCATAAAAAATGCCGCCCCGGGAGGGCGGCGCAACAAGTTGTTTACAATTGCGGGCGCGGCTTTCGACGCAAAAAATCGAAGTGAGTCTCGCTCAAGATAATCGACAGGAAGATAAGCACGAAGCCGGCGAGCAGGCGCGAGGTGAGCGCCTCCCCCATCAGCAGCACCGAGAACAGCACACCCGAAGGCGACTCCATCGAAAGGAGCAGCGAGCCCGTCGAGGCCGGGACATGCGCCAGACCGACATTTTGGATGAGCAGCGCCACGCACGTACAGCCCACCGAGAGGAAAGCCATCACAGCGGTAAAGCTCGGCGTCCATACAGACGCGGGCGCTTGGGTCTCAAAGAGCAGCGACGAAACCAGGCTCAAGACGCCATTGCCCACGAACATCCAAAACGTGATGACGTTGATGTCCATCTTGCGGCCGTACTTGGCGGTCACCGCCATCTGAATCGCGAAGAAAACCGCGCCGCCCAGCGTAATGGCATCGCCGATGTTGAACTCGACGCTGTCGAGCGCCACGAGGCCAATGCCCGCTAGGCATAGCAGCGCGGCACCCAGGTTATAGCGCGTGAGCTTTTCGCCGCTCAGGAAATAGCTCGCGAAGGGCACGAGAATGCAGTAGGTGCCCGTCAAGAAAGCGTTCTTGCCTGCCGTAGTGTGCGCCAAACCGACTGTCTGCAAGGCATAAGCGGCCCACATAAGCGCGCCCATCCCAAGCCCGACGATGAGGTTACGCGCGTTGAGGTGCGCGATGATGCGCTTGTGGAAGATGCCGAACATAACCAATGCTGCGGGCAGAAAACGGACGTAGAGCAGCTCGAACACCGGAATGGTATCGAGCGCGTCCTTCATGGTCGTAAAGGAGTAGCCCCAGACGACCGCCACCGAAAGCAGCAAGACTTTCCAGAACAGCGGCGAGCGAGCGCCGGCGCCCCGGGGAATACCGCCCGCGCCCAAATCCTCACGGGCTACTGGGCTATCGGGCAAGTTTTCGATTTCGTTGGCAGCGTATTGGGCCATGGAACATCCTCGCACTCAATCTGGGCGTGGTGTCCGCACGCGTATGGCTGCGTGCCGCCTCATGGTCAAATAAAAACAGGGCGCACCGGGCCCCCGGCACGCCCCGCTACTGTAGCAACAACCAAGCAGCCCGTGCAAT
>WGSQ01000154.1 GCA_014871605.1 Collinsella sp.
GTCTTGAACTCGGACAGGAAGCGCGGAGCATCCACGGTCAGTGCCACAAGCGTGCTCTTGTCCGGATCGGACAGGCGGCGCTCATCGCAGATGGTGCGACCGCGGTACTCGCCCAGCAGATCAACACGCAGGTTGCAGCCGAGCGCACCTACGAGCGTGGGGTCGATCGCCACGGCAACGGCCAGCGGATCGTGCAGCGCACAACCACCCAGGTAGGGTGCGTTCATCTCGTACGAGCCAATGTAGTGCTCGACCATGCTCGCAAATGCGCAGCCCGCCATGGTGCCCGAGCCCGTCCAGCCGGCAATGTCGCGGCGTGTGAGCACCACGCGATGCGTCACGTCCAGACCCACCATGGTGAGCTTACGGCCCGAGCGCAGCACCGCGTCGGCTGCCTCGGGGTCGCTCGCCATATTGGCCTCGGCGCCCGCGCTCACGTTGCCGGGCACGGTAAGGGCGCCGCCCATCACGACCACGCGGCCGATGGACATCATCGCCGCCGCATCGCGCTCCAAGGCGAGCGCCAGGTTGGAGAGCGGGCCAGTCGCCACGTAGACCAGATCGGGACCATAGGTGCGCGCGGCATCGATCAGATAATCGACCGCAGCGTTGCCGTCGGCCGAGGTCGCCCCCACCGGCTCGTAGGGCGACGCGGGCACGCTCGCGCCGCCGATGCCGTTCTTGCCGTGAATGAGCGCGGTGGACGCCGGCGGCGTATAGGGCTCAGTCGCCTGCAGAGGACGGTCGGCACCCAGGTACACCGGAACCTCGGGGCGACCCAGCAGATCGAGCACCGCCAGGCAATTGTGCGCCGATTGCTCGACGCGCACGTTACCAAAGCACGTGGTAATGCCCACAAGTTCCACCTCGGGGCTCGCGATGGCATAGGCCAGCGCCATCGCATCGTCCACACCCATATCCAGATCAAGGATCAGCTTCTTGATTGCCATTGTTCTACTCCGCTTCTCCGTCTTTATCGTTTAACCAAACCAATGTTCAACTTCGGCGCGCGTGGGAATCGATTGCTGAGCGCCCAGGCGCGACACCGTCACTGCCGAGGCGCGAGCACCCGCGGCCATGCACTCAAAGAGCGGCAAGCCCTCTAGGCGAGCCGCCGCCAACGCGCCGATAAACGTATCGCCGGCGGCCGTGGTATCGACTACCGTACTCGAAAGTGCCGGCATGCGCAGCAGCTCACCGCCATCGCCGAGCGAAACCGAGCCGGCACCGCCCAACGTGATGACCGCAGCCCCGGCACCCTTGTCGAGCAGCGCATTGAGCGCGGTGACGCAACTCGCGTCATCCGTGGGCAGAATGCCCGTCAGCACCTGGCACTCGGTCTCGTTGGGACAGACCAGGTCGACCGCAGGCCAGACCTCCGCAGGCAGCTCGCAGGCGGGCGCTGGATTAAAGACCGTATAGAACCCCAGCTCGTGAGCGCAAACAAGCGCCTCGGCCGTCGCCGCAAGGTCGCATTCGCCCTGGGCGATAAAGACGCTTCCGGCAGCCGGGGCAATCTCGCTGGCGCCGCCGTCGAGCTCATGGGCCACCAGACGCCTCAGCGCGCAGGCAACGTCCGCGCCCGCAAGCGCATGGTTGGCGCCCGGTGACAGTATGATGCGGTTGTCGCCCTCGCAGCGAATGATGGTCGCCGTTCCCGTCTCCACGTCATCGCGATGCACTACAAAGTCACAGTCCACGCCGGCGCCTTGGAGCCCCGCCACGAGCGACGCGCCGAACGCATCGCGACCGACCGCGCCGATCATGTGCGTGCACGCGCCCATACGCGCGGCAGCTACGGCCTGATTGGCGCCCTTGCCGCCGGCGTTGGTGATAAACCCGCTGCCGCCGACGGTCTCGCCCGCACGCGGTATGCGCTCGCACGCCACCGAAAGGTCCATGTTCATGCTGCCGAACACCGCAACGATGCCGCGATCTGCCATGGAAACCTCCTCATCTGCGGGCTTTGCACCCACCGTCGACCGTCGATTGCGCGCCTTCGCACCTCTATAACTTTAGTTCACTTTGATGTGAACGCACCCTTGAGGTTGCGCCAGCAGCAAGCATTCACAGGAGCAGGCAGCTACAATGAATACGTGCTGATTATTCTCGTCATTGGATGATGTTTTATGGAACAATTCTCGCAATCGGGCTTGCGCGGTCGACGCCGCACGGGCAACGAGCCGGCACCGCACGAACGTGTGAAGGGCGAACGCCGTGCCAACGAGCCGCGACGCACCGCGAGCCCCCATCGCGCTTCTGCCAACAACGCGGGCCGCGCCAACACTCCCGCCGCGGAGCAGACGCCTGCTCGCCCCAAATCCCGCTACATCCCTGCCCTTGACGGCCTGCGTACGCTCGCCGTCGTCGCGGTGGTGCTCTATCACCTTAACCTCACGTGGGCGCAGGGCGGCCTGCTTGGCGTCACGATCTTCTTTGTGCTTTCGGGCTATCTGATCACGCGCTTGCTGCTCAACGAAGTCGCTAAGACCGGACGCATCGACCTTAAGAGCTTCTGGATTCGCCGCATCCGTCGCCTGGTCCCCGCCGTGGTGACCGTCGTGGTGGTAACCTGCGCGCTGTGCACCATCTTTAACCACGTGATGCTCACCAAGATGCGCCCCGACATCCTGCCGTCGCTGCTGTTCTTCAACAACTGGTGGCAGATTGCCCAAAACGTCTCGTACTTCAATGCTCTGGGCGACCCCTCGCCGCTCACGCACTTTTGGTCGCTTGCCATCGAGGAACAGTTCTACCTGATTTGGCCGCCACTGCTGTTTGCCATGGTATCCATGCATGTGAGCAAGCCCAACACGCGCCGCGTGGTTCTGGGCCTTGCCGCGGTATCTGCCCTAGCCATGATGGTGCTTTACAACCCTGCCGCCGACCCCAGCCGCGTGTACTACGGCACCGACACCCGCGTGTTCTCGCTGCTGCTGGGTGCCTGGATGGCCTTTATCCCCGATCGCGACCTGGCGCCGGTGCGTCTCGCACATCGTTTGGGGCTCAATCGCCTGGCTGGCGCCGCCAAGCACGGCAAGAACGCCGAGGGCAAGCCTGGCGAGAAGGCCGACGAATCAGCCGAGACCGCCCCGGCACAGCCGAGCGCCCTCGTGCGCTTTTGGTCCTCGCCCGCATCCATCGATGTATTGGGCGTCGTGGGTCTGGTTGGCCTTGCCGCCATGGTCGCGCTCACCAACGGCTACACCGCGTTCCAGTATCGCGGCGGCACGCTGTTATGCTCCATCCTCACGCTCATGGTCATCGCGGCCTGCGTGCAGCCCCAGGGCACGGTCGCACGAGCTTTGGCCGCCGAGCCACTCGTGTGGGTTGGCAAGCGCTCGTACAGCATCTACCTGTGGCACTATCCGCTGCTGTTGCTCATGAACCCGGTCGCCAACATCAACGATACACCGTGGTGGCAGTACATTTTGCAGGTGCTGTTGGTGGTCGCCGTGGCCGAATGCTCATATCGCTTTATCGAGACGCCGTTTAGAAAGGGCGCCTTTGGGCGCACCGTATCCGAGTTCCGCGACGGCACCGCCACGCCCGCCAACTTGGTGCGCGCGCACGTCCCTGCCTGTGCAGCCTGCGCTGTCGTGTTGGTCGTTGCACTGGGCGGCCTGATCTTTGTGCCCGAGACGTCTGCGCTGAGCGGCGAGGGCGCCGAAGTTCTGAACAAGGAAGCCAAGAACACCGCGCCCACCGACCAGCAGGCGGCCGACGACACCGACAAGGACAACGACGGCTTCCCCGATGGCTCCTACGATCTGCTTATGATCGGCGACTCCGTGTCGCTGCGTGCCGTAGACACCTTTGACGGCGTGTTCCCGCACAGCCATATCGATGCCGAAAAGGGCCGCCAGTTTGATGCGGGGCGCGCGACATTTGAGGGCTATATCCAGCAGAACCTTGCCGGCAAGATCGTGGTCTTTGCCCTGGGCACCAACGGCTTGGTAACCGACGACCAGATCGACGCCATCATGGCCGATGCGGGAGATAAGCGTATGGTGGTGTTTGTGAACACGCGCAGCCCGCAGCCGTGGGTTGGCTCTACCAACCAGGCCATCGCCAACGCCGCTACGCGCTACAAGAACGTGCGCGTTATCGACTGGTACGGATACAGTGCCAACCGCAACGACCTGTTCGATGGCGATGGCACGCACCTATCGACCACTGGCGTGACTGAGTACCTCAACTTGATCCACGATGCCGTCAAGAAGGACCTGCCCGTACACCCCGAGGATCACGTCAACGATCCGCAGCCGGCAGCCGTCAAGTCTGCCACCGACGCACTCGTCAATGCGCTCGCTCTCAAGCCGCACAAGCTGGGCACCGACAAGTAACCTGCAGCGCAAACTTCCCACATCCGGAGGGGGCGTCTGCCGTG
>WGSQ01000155.1 GCA_014871605.1 Collinsella sp.
GTGCTGGTAGCGGTCCATGGCGGCCTGCTCGTTCTCCTTGAAGAGCTCCTCGGCGCGCTCGGGGAAGGAACGCGTCAGCGAAGCATAACGGGCCTCGTTCATCAGGAACTCCTGATAACCGCCCGCGGGCTCCTTGGAATCGAGCGAGAACTTCTTGCCGGCAGCAGCCTCGGGGTTGAAGCGGAAGAGGTTCCAGTAACCGCACTCGACAGCTTTCTTCATCTCGGCCTGGCAGTTCTGCATGCCACCCTTCTTGATGGAGTGCATCTCGCAGGGGCTGTAGCCGATGATGAGGGACGGGCCGTCGTAGGCCTCGGCCTCGTGAATGGCCTTGAGGGTCTGAGCCGGGTTGGCGCCCATGGCGACCTGCGCCACGTAGACGTAGCCGTAGCTCATGGCGATCTCGGCCAGGGACTTCTTCTTGGTCACCTTACCGGCAGCGGCGAACTGAGCGACCTGGCCCAGGTTCGAGGCCTTGGAGGCCTGACCGCCGGTGTTGGAGTAAACCTCGGTGTCGAAGACGAAGACGTTGACATTGTGGCCGGAAGCCAGGACGTGGTCCAGGCCACCGAAGCCGATGTCGTAGGCCCAGCCGTCGCCGCCGAAGATCCAGAAGGACTTCTTGGTGAGGTAAGCCTTGTCGGCGAGGATCGCCTTGGAGGCGTCGCAGCCGCACTTCTCGAGCTCGGCAACGTAGGCAGCGGCAGCGGTCTTGGAGGCCTCGGCGTCATTGACGGAGTCGATCCAAGCCTGGCCGGCGGCCTTGAGCTCATCGGACGGACCATCGGCAGCGATGATGTCCTGGGTAGCGGCGATCAGCTTGTGCTGAACGGCCTCATAGCCAACGGCCATGCCCAGACCATGCTCGGCATTGTCCTCGAACAGGGAGTTGTTCCACGCCGGGCCGTGACCGTCCTTGTCCTTGCAGTAAGGAGCGGTGGCAGCGGGGTTGCCCCAAATGGAGGAGCAGCCGGTGGCGTTGGAGATGAACATGCGGTCGCCGGCAACCTGGGTCACCAGACGTGCATAGGCGGTCTCGGCGCAGCCGGCGCAGGAGCCGGAGAACTCCAGGTAGGGCTGCTTAAACTGGCTGCCCTTGACGTTGGCCGCGATGAGCTCCTTCTTCTCGGAGACGTTCTCGACCATATAGTCCCAAACGGGCTGCTGGTCCATCTCCTGCTCGGTGGGAACCATCTCGAGGGCGCCCTTGGGGCAAACCTTGACGCAGTTGGTGCAACCCATGCAGTCGAGCGGGGACACAGCCATGGTGAACTTCATGCCCTTGGCCTTGGGGCCCATGGCGTCGAGCGTGCGGGTAGCCTCGGGCGCGGCGGCAGCCTCGTCCTCGGTCATCGCGAACGGACGGATGGTGGCATGCGGGCACACGTAGGCGCACTGGTTGCACTGGATGCACTTGGTCTCATCCCAGTGGGGAACGACCACGGCGACGCCGCGCTTCTCGTATGCGGAGGCGCCCAGCTCAAACTGGCCGTCGGCGCAATCGACAAAGGCGGAAACAGGCAGGCTGTCGCCGTCCATGCGATCGATGGGCTCGAGCAGGTTCTTGACCTGCTGGGCGATAGCGGACTTGGTCTCCTCGGAGAGCTCGACGGGAGCGACATCCTCGGCGGTAGCCCAGTCGGCCGGAACCTCGAACTTACGGAAAGCGGTAGCGCCGGCATCGATGGCCTTGTGGTTGGCGTCGACGATGGCCTGGCCCTTCTTCATGTAGGACTTGGTAGCCGCGTCCTTCATGTACTGCAGGGCGTCCTCGGCGGGCAGGACCTTGGCCAGCGCGAAGAAGGCGGACTGGAGCACCGTGTTGGTGCGCTTGCCCATGCCGACCTTGGCGGCTAGGTCGATAGCGTCAATCAGGTAAACGTTGACGTTGTTGTTCGCGATGTAGCGCTTGGCCACGGCGGGCATGTGCTCGGCGAACTCCTCGTCGCTCCACTGGCAGTTGACCAGGAAGGTGCCGCCCGGCTTGACGTCGCGGACCATCTTGAAGCCCTTAACGATGTAGCTGGGGTTATGGCAGGCGACAAAGTCGGCCTTGGTCACGTAGTACGGCGAGCGAATCGGGGAATCACCAAAGCGCAGGTGCGAGACGGTGACGCCGCCGGTCTTCTTGGAGTCGTACTGGAAGTAGGCCTGGACGTACTTGTCGGTGTGGTCGCCGATGATCTTGATCGAGTTCTTGTTGGCGCCGACGGTACCGTCGCCACCCAGACCCCAGAACTTGCACTCGATGGTGCCGGGGGCTGCGGTGTTGGGCGCATCCTCGACCTCGGGCAGGCTCAGGTTGGTCACGTCATCGACAATGCCGATGGTGAACTCGCGCTTGGGCTCGTCCTTCTTGAGCTCCTCGAAGACAGCGAACGCGGACGCGGGAGGCGTGTCCTTGCTGCCCAGGCCATAACGGCCGCCGACGACCTTGATGCCCGTCTTGCCGGCCTCGTAGAGAGCGGAGACGACGTCCTGGTAGAGCGGCTCGCCGATAGAACCCGGCTCCTTGGTACGGTCCATGACGGCGATCTTCTGGACGGTCTCGGGGAGAACGTCGACGAAGTGCTTGATGGAGAACGGACGGAACAGACGAACCTTGACCAGGCCGACCTTCTCGCCGTGAGCGTTGAGGTAGTCGATGACTTCCTCAAGCACGTCGCAGAAGGAGCCCATGCACACGACGACGCGGTCGGCATCGGGAGCGCCGTAGTAGTTGAACAGGCCGTAATCGGTGCCGAGCTTCTCGTTGATCTTCTTCATGTAGCCCTCGACGACGGCGGGAAGCTCGTCGTAGACCTTGTTGCAGGCCTCACGGTTCTGGAAGAAGATATCGCCGTTCTCGTGGCTGCCGCGGGTGTGCGGGTGCTCAGGGTTGAGCGCGTGGTCGCGGAAAGCCTGGACGGCGTCCATGTCGCACATCTCGGCCAGATCCTTGTAGTCCCACATGGCGACCTTCTGGATCTCGTGGCTGGTGCGGAAGCCGTCGAAGAAGTTAAGGAACGGGGTCTTACCCTCGATGGCGGCAAGGTGGGCCACCGGCGAGAGGTCCATGACCTCCTGGACGTTGCCCTCGGCGAGCATGGCGAAGCCGGTCTGACGACAGGCCATGACGTCGGAGTGATCGCCAAAAATGTTCAGGGCGTGGGAAGCGACGCAACGCGCGGAGACGTGGAAGACGCCCGGGAGCTGCTCGCCCGCGATCTTGTACATGTTCGGGATCATCAGGAGCAGACCCTGAGAAGCCGTGTAGGTGGTGGTCAGAGCACCGGCGCCCAGCGAACCGTGAACGGTACCGGCTGCACCTGCCTCGGACTCCATCTCGACGACCTTGACCGGAGTGCCGAAGATATTCTTGCGACCCTGGGCCGCCCACTGGTCGACATGGTCGGCCATCGGGCTGGACGGCGTAATGGGATAGATTCCCGCTACCTCGGTGTACGCATACGAAACATATGCGGCCGCCTCGTTGCCGTCCATAGACTTAAACTTACGCGCCATATACCCCTCTCCTCTCATATAGGTATACAGGCCCCGGCGATCGCCGGGATGTTGGCGTGATGGGATTTACGCTGTTGCTTCCAATCATCTGGCAGGCAGGCTCAGCAGCAGGTACGTGGCGTGGAGAGAAGACATGCCGAGGCGAGGGGCAGCTGATGCGCCCCACAGACCCGACCGCCCGTCTTGCACATGACCGAGCGCCGCAAAGGCCGCATGCCGGATGCTCCCGGGCACGCCCCGGCGATGGGAAGCGCCCGCAACGGAAATCCGCATGCGGGTTTATTGTACCCCGCCGTCAAGTGTAATTTCGACAAATATAGGCGGGCGGTAAAGGTTTACCTCGAGTGACCATCAAGGGCAAAATTGATCCTTCCGTCACCGAGGGACCAAATGGCAGCTGCGGTGAAATAGGAACTGTTTTTGCCGGCCGTAGCCTTAAACAGCCCCTATTTCACCGCAACTTATTTAGGAGATGAGTCAGAGGGCGCCGAGGAGGATGGCGTAGGTTGTGGATTCTCCGAGCTTGAGCTCGTCACCGGGGTTGAGCTGGGCGGAGCGGCCGGGCTCGACCTGGGTGCAGACGTTCGTCGCGCCGTTTACCACCACGGTTCCGTTGGTGGACGACAGGTCCTCAACGTACCAGACATTTTGGTCATCGCACCACACGTGGGCATGGCGAGCCGAAACGTCATCGCCCACATCGGTGATGCCGCCCTCCCCCGTTGCCAGCGCGCCGATCTCAACGCCTTCCTCACTCGGCTGAATCCAGCGCGGGACGCTCACCACGTAGCCGTTTTGCACGCACAGCAGTCCCAGCGGATGCGCCGGCGCGACCTCGTGCTCGCCCG
>WGSQ01000156.1 GCA_014871605.1 Collinsella sp.
CAACTTTACACCTAGGTTTACAGCTGTCTTGTCAGCTGTAAACCTAGGTGTCATACTAAAGCCCCAAGATTCGCCAAAAGAGAGGGGCCTTGATGGCACAGAGCGCGAACATGGATGCGTCGGAGCTTGCACGCGATATCGCGGCCGGCCTAGCATCGGCAACGACGGCAACGGAGCGCGCGGCACTGGTGCCCGCAGAGCTCGTCGAGGCCATTCAGCAACTAAAAACCCAACGTGACGCGGTGATCCTGGCGCACTATTACGTGGCGCCCGAGGTGCAGGCTGTGGCCGATTACGTCGGCGACAGCTTCTACCTGGCAAAGCTTGCCAAGAGTCTGCCGCAGCAGACTATCGTGCTGTGCGGCGTGGAGTTTATGGGCGAGAGCGCCAAGCTGCTCAACCCCACCAAGACCGTGCTGCTGCCCGAGCCGGGCGCGGACTGCCCCATGGCGCACATGGTCAAGCGCGAGACGGTCGATGCCGCCCGTGCCGAGTATGGCGATGACCTGGCCGTGGTGTGCTACGTCAACTCGACGGTCGAGATCAAAAGCTGGAGTGACGTGTGCGTTACCAGCTCCAACGCTGTCAAGATCGTGTCCGAGCTGCCGCAGCAGCACATTCTGTTCATTCCCGACCAGAATCTGGGCCGTTTCGTGGCCGAGCAAGTGCCGCAGAAGCACGTCATTCTCAACAAGGGCTACTGCCCGCGTCACCACATCATCACCGTCGAGCAGATCGTCGACGCGACGGAGGCCCACCCCGACGCGCTCGTGCTGGCGCACCCCGAGTGCAAGGCCGACGTTCTGGCCGAGGCCGACTACATCGGCTCCACCGCCGGTATCATCAAGTATGCCGAGGAGTCGGACGCGAGCGAGTTCATCATCGTGACGGTCCGCGGCGTGCTCTACGAGCTCGAGCGCCGCTGCCAGGGCACCGGCAAGAAGTTCTATTTCCCCGCGGTGCAGCCCACCTGCGTCAACATGGACCTCATCACGCTCGAAAAGCTCGTGCGCTGCCTGGAGACGGGCGAGGGCGAGGTGCAGATCGGCGTCTCGGACGAGGCGGCAGACCAGGCCAAGCTCACGCTCGACCGTATGCTCGAGTACGCAGCGCGCTAGAACAATGTTGCATGAGGGACGGTCCCTTATGTCACATTACAAGGGAGAGGATTCCTGTGGAAACCAAGCAATACCCCGATATGGAGTGCGACGTCGTCATTGCCGGCTGCGGCGTGGCGGGTCTGTACGCGGCCCTCAATCTGCCGACGAGCACGCGCGTGATCATGCTCTCCAAGGGCGCGGTCGATGAGTGCGATTCGATGCTCGCGCAGGGCGGCATTTGCGTGCTGCCCGAAGGTTCGGACTACGATGCCTTCTTTGAGGACACCATGCACGCCGGCCACTACGAGAACCGCCGCGAGAGCGTCGACATCATGATTCGCTCGAGCCGCTCGGTCATCAACGACCTGCTAGCGATGGGCGTGGATTTTGAGCGCAAGGCCGACGGCAGCCTCAATTTTACCCGCGAGGGCGCGCACAGCCGTCCGCGCATTGCCTTCCATGCCGACATTACGGGCAAGGAGATCACGACCAAGCTGCTCCAGGCCGTTCGCAAGCTGGACAACGTGCAGATTTTGGAGCACGTGGCCATGACCGACATCCTGGCCGCCGAGCGCGATGGCGCCACGGTGTGCACCGGCGTCGTCGCCGTTGCCGTGGACGAGGACGATTCAGCTCGCCCCGCCGACGAGCTGGCAAATGCCGCTGAGGGCGTGCGTGCCGGTAAGCCGTTTAAGATCCATGCCCGCCATACGCTGTGGGCAACGGGCGGTATCGGTGGCGTGTACGACCACTCGACCAACTACCCGCAGCTCACCGGTGACGCCTGCTACATCGCGCAGGAGCACGGCATCACGATGGAGCACCTGGACTACGTGCAGATCCACCCCACGGGCCTGTTCTCGCCGCAGCCGGGTCGCACGTTCCTGATCAGCGAAAGCTGTCGCGGCGAGGGCGCGATTCTGCTCAATGCCGCCGGCGAGCGCTTTGCCGACGAGTTGCAGCCGCGCGACGTTGTCGCCGCCGCCATCCGCGAGCAGATGAGGCAGGACGGCACCGAGCACGAGTGGCTGAGCTTTGCCCCCGTCGAGCGCGACGTGGTGACCGGGCACTTTGCCAATATTCGCGCGCGCTGCCTGGAGGACGGCCGCGACATCCTGGACGAGCCCATTCCCGTCACTCCCACGCAGCACTACTTTATGGGCGGCGTATGGGTCGACAAGGACGGCCGCACCTCGATGCCCGAGCTCTACGCCGCCGGCGAGACGGCCTGCAATGGCGTGCACGGCAAGAACCGCCTGGCTTCTAACAGCCTGCTCGAGGCACTGGTCTGGGGCCGCCGCGCCGCGTGGTACATGCGCACCGGCGAGTCGCTGGCCGTGGAGCAGGCCGGTGAGCCCGCGCTTGACGGGCGTCACCGCGCCCTGAGCGCCGATGCCCTTGCAATCGATGATTTGGCCCTTGCCGCCGGCACGCAGGCCGTGGAGGAGTAGACCATGAATCCCATTACCATGAAGCTCGTCGTCGATGATCTGATTTTGCAGGCTCTGCGCGAGGACATCACGTTTGAGGACGTGAGTACGGCGAGCGTGTGCCCCACGGCGCGCCCCGCCACGGTGGAGCTCATCGCCAAGGCCGACGGCATTATCGCCGGCCTGGACGTATTCGCCCGCACCTTTGATCTGCTGGATCCGCAGAGTTCGGTGCTGTTTGATGTTGCTGACGGTGACGAGGTACACGCCGGCGATCACGTGGGCCAGGTGCGCGGCGACGCGCGCGTGCTGCTTTCGGGCGAGCGCGTGGCGCTCAACTACCTGCAGCGCATGAGCGGCATCGCTACTTACACACATCGGATGGCGGCTGCGCTCGTGGGCACCAAGACCGTGCTTGTCGACACGCGCAAGACCACGCCGGGCATGCGTGTCTTCGAGAAGGCCGCAGTCGAGATCGGCGGTGGCAGCAACCACCGTTACAACCTGTCGACGGCTGTCATGCTTAAGGACAACCACATCGACGCCGCCGGTGGTGTGGCACGCGCGATTGAGATGGCGCGCGCCCATGCGTCGTTTACCACGACGGTCGAGATTGAGTGCGAGAACCTGGATATGGTGCGCGAGGCAGTTGAGGCCGGTGCCGACATCATCATGTTCGACAACATGACCCACGACGACATGGCTGCCGCTATCGAGCTTATCGCCGGTCGCGCCAAGACCGAGTGCTCGGGCAACGTGGACGCCAACAATATCCGCGCCCTGGCTGATCTGGGTGTCGACTACATTAGCTCGGGCGCCCTGACGCACTCCGCGCCGATTCTCGACCTCTCGCTCAAGCACCTGCGTCTGCTGGACGGTAAATAATGGACGCCCGCGAGCGTCGCCGTGCCATCATGGCCGTGCTCGAGAGCGCCAAAGATCCTGTCTCGGGCAGTGCGCTTGCCCGCGAGGTGGGCGTGAGCCGTCAGGTCGTGGTGCAGGACATCGCCCTGCTGCGCGCCGACGGGCACGATATCGTCGCCACCAATCGCGGCTATGTACTACAGGAGGCGGCGAGCAGCCCGGCTGTGCCCACGCGTCTGGTCAAGGTTCGCCACGGCGTGGAGCAAGCGGGCGATGAGCTCACGAGCATCGTCGACGCGGGCGGCGCCGTGCTCAACGTGATCGTTAACCACCGCGTGTACGGCAAGATCACGGCCGACCTGGACATCCGCAATCGTCGCGATGTTGAGCGCTACCTGCACGATATCGAGAGCGGTAAGAGCTTTCCGCTGCTGACGGTAACCAGCGGCTATCACTTCCACCGCATTGCGGCAGAAGACGAGCAAACCCTCGACGAGATCGAGGCCATGCTCAAGGAGAAGGGCTATCTGGCAGACCTAATGCCCTACGAAGATGACCTGTCCTAGTAACGACGAATGCAAAAGGAGGCCTCCGCGGCGATGCGGAGGCCTCCTTTTTTGTGCACGGTGTACTTTTGAGTGTGCAGGTGGGGGAGTTGTTACTCCTCGACGATCTCGGTGATCGCGCCAGCGGGGCAAGCGTCCTGGCAAGCGCCACAGGCGACGCAGGAGTCCTCGTCGGCGACGGTAGCGACGTCCTGGAGCTCCAGAACGCCAGCGGGGCAGGAGTCGACGCAAACGCCACAAGCGATGCACTCGTCGGCATCAATTACGGGATGAGCCATGGTAGTTTCCTCTCTGTTGACCGACGCTACAGGCGATGCGCGCCGGTTTGATTCGGGCAAAAACATACCACGGGAGCGACCGTTTGCAATACCCTCTG
>WGSQ01000157.1 GCA_014871605.1 Collinsella sp.
GCGCCACACATGGTCGAGGACGTTCTGAAAACTAAGCCCGGCCCCCGCCGGACAGGTCCACCGCTACTCGCAGAGCAGCTTAGCGATCTGGACGGCGTTGGTTGCCGCGCCCTTACGGATTTGGTCGCCGCAGCACCAGAAGGTGATACCGCGCACGGCCTCGGGGTTCGAGATGTCGCGACGCACGCGGCCGACCCAAATCAGGTCCTGGTCGGACGTATCCATCGGCATGGGGAAGCGATCGTGCGCATCCTCGGCGCTCATATCGTCAACCAGCTTCACGCCCGGAGCGGCAGCCAGCGCAGCACGGGCCTCCTCAACCGTAATGTCGCGCTCAAACTCGAGCGTAATGCTCTCGGAGTGCGAACGCAGCACGGGCACGCGCACGCAGGTGCAGTTCACGCGCAGCTCGGGCAGGTGCATGATCTTGCGGCCCTCGTTTTGCAGCTTCATCTCCTCGGAGGTAAAGCCTTCCTCCTTGACACCGCCGATCTGCGGAATCAGGTTGCTCGCGAGCTGGGCGGCAAAGGCGCGCGGCTCGGGAATCTCCTCGCCGCGGCCCAGGGCGGCCAGCTGAGCCTCGAGCTCAGCCATACCGGGAGCGCCAGCGCCCGAAGCCGCCTGGTACGTCGAGACGATCATGCGCTTCACGCCGGCGAGCTGATGCAGCGGCCACGTAGGAACTAGGCCGATGATGGTCGCGCAGTTGGGGTTGGCGATAAGGCCGTGATGCCACTTGATGTCGTCGGCATTGATCTCGGGCACAACCAGCGGCACCTCGGGATCCATGCGGAAGGCGTGGCTGTTGTCGACCACGACGGCGCCGCGCTTGACGGCCTCGGGCAGCAGCTCCTTGGCGATATCGTCACCGGCAGCGCCGAGTACGATGTCGCAGCCCTCAAAGGCCTCGGGGCAAGCCTCTTTGATCACGATCTGCTCGCCGTGGAACTCAACGGTCTTGCCCGCGGAGCGTGCACTTGCCAACAGCTTGAGCTTGCCGACCGGGAACTCCTGCTCGTTGAGGCACTCGAGCATCTGGGTGCCCACGGCTCCCGTCGCGCCCAAAATAGCAACCGTGTACTGTTTCATGCTTCCCCCTTTAAAGGCTGTGGCTTTTGCCCACACGCTGAGCAGGCCAATTATTGTTGCCAGTGTATACAAGAACGGAGCGGATACAAAACCCGCCCCGTCGAAACGAAACCGAAACGAAACGCCCGACAGTAGATTTTTGGGACATCCTAAAAATCTACCGGGATGGTAACTACTTGTGGAGGGCTGCCAGGGCGGGATCGGCCGGCGCGGGAGCCTCCAGGTCGGAGACCTTCACAATGCCGTTTTCGTCGGAGAAGGCACGGTAAATGGTCTGAATCGCCAGATCGAAGTCCTTCTCCTCGACACCGATGATGATGTTGATCTCGTCACAGCTCTGCGAAATCATACGCACGCTCACGCCGGCCTGGCCAAGCATGCCAAACAGGTGGCCCGAGATACCGGCGCGGCCGCGCAGGTTACGGCCGACGGTCGCGATAAGTGCCAGACCCTCGACAACCTCGATCTCGAGCGGCTCGACCTCCTGCTGAATGTCGCCCACGAGCGAGTACAGCGAATCGTGAACGTCCTGCTCCTGCACCACGGCGCCAAAGCGGTCGACACCGGTGGGCATGTGCTCGACGGAAACGTCATAGCGCTCGAAGACCGAAAGCGCACGGCGCATAAAGCCGACGCGGGGCTTGGTGCGGTCACGGGCGACGTTGATGGCGACAAAACCGCGCTTGCCGGTCACGCCGGTAATGATGGGCTCCGCCTCGCCCTCATCAGCCGTCTCGCTAATGATGGTGCCGGGGTCCTGCGGCGCATTGGTGTTCTTGATGACCAGCGGAATGCCTGCCTCGCGCACGGGGAACACAGCTTCCTCGTGCAGAACGCTCGCACCCATGTACGAAAGCTCGCGCAGCTCCTCGTAGGTAACGCGCGCAATGGGCTGAGCCTCGGGAACAATACGCGGATCGGCAGAATAGAAGCCCGAGACGTCAGTCCAGTTCTCGTAAAGGTCGGCGCCCAGGCACTTAGCCAAGATCGAGCCCGAGATATCGCCGCCGCCACGATCGAGCAGCTTGATCTGGCCCTCACGCGTCGCGCCGTAGAAACCGGGCATAACAAAGCCGCCCTGCTGACCGTACTCCTGCACCAGCTCGGAGGTGCGATTCATGCTGAGCGTACCGTCGTGATGGAACGCCACAACCGTCGCGGCGTCCAGGAACGGTAAGTCCAGGTACTCGGCCATCAGGCGGGCGGTAAAGTACTCGCCACGGCTCACAAGCTCCTCGGTGGAGTAGCCGCCCGAGCGGGCGCGCTCGGCAAAGGCCGCGAACTCCTCACGGATGGGATAGGTGAGCTCCAGCTCGTCAGCGATATCAAAATAGCGCTGGCCAATGTCCTCAAGCAGCTCCTCACACGACACGTGGTACTTAACGTGCGCATTGACCAGATAGAGCAGGTCGGTCACCTTGGTGTCGCCCTTAAAACGGCGACCGCAGGCGGAAACCACCACAAAACGGCGAGCCGGGTCGGCATCGACGATGGCCTTGATCTTCTTGAAGTGTTCGGCGTCGGCGACCGACGAGCCGCCAAACTTGGCAATCTTAATCATGGGCTGGAGGTTACCTTTCTAAAAAGCCTCTGCGAACCTATTTTGCGCGCTCTGATACCATGGTTTCACCGATTGGGACCAAGGCATCCGAGGAGCAGTGTTATATGGGAACTTATCATAGTACACGAGGACGCACTTTATCGTGCTCAAGTAAGGTGGCAATCCGCACCGGCATCGCTCCCGACGGGGGTTTGTTTGTCTCGGACGAGCTCGGCACCCAGCAGGTCGATATCAGCTCGCTTGCAGATAAATCGTACTTTGAAATCGCTCAAGATGTGTTGGGAATGTTACTGAATGATTACACGGCCGAAGAAATTTCGGCGTGTGTCGACGAGGCATACCGCGGCACGTTCGCGAGTGAAGAGGTTACGCCGCTCGTTAAACTCGACGCTGCGCCGGGCGCTGACGCCCCTCAGACCTATGTGATGGAGCTCTTTGGCGGCCCCACGAGTGCCTTTAAGGACGTCGCCCTGCAGATGCTCCCCCGCCTGATGGCCCGCACCTCTGCCAAGGACGGCGGCGCCGAGCGCATTATGATCGTCACCGCCACGTCGGGCGACACGGGCAAGGCGGCACTCGCCGGCTTTGCCGACGCACCGGGCACGGGCATCACCGTCTTTTATCCCGAGGGCAAAGTCAGCCGCGTGCAGAATCTGCAGATGTCCACTCAGGAGGGCGATAACGTCGCCGTCTGCGGCATCCGCGGCAACTTCGACGATGCCCAGAGTGCCGTCAAGCGCATCTTTGCCGATAAGGAGCTTGCCGAGCGCCTGGAAGCCGCCGGCACTGTGCTTTCGAGCGCCAACTCCATCAACGTCGGCCGCCTGGTGCCGCAGGTTGTCTACTACTTTGCCGCCTATGCGCAACTGCTGCGCGCCGGCGCTATCGAGGCTGGCGACGCCGTAGAGTTCTGTGTGCCCACCGGCAACTTTGGCGATATCTTGGCCGGCTACTACGCCAAGTGCATGGGTCTGCCCGTCGCCAAGCTCGTCGTGGCGAGCGACAAGAACAACGTGCTTGCCGACTTCCTGACCACCGGCGTTTACGACCGTAACCGCCCGTTCTTCACGACCATCTCGCCGTCGATGGACATCCTTATTAGCTCCAACCTGGAGCGCATGCTGTACTTCCTGTCCGACGGCGACTGCGAGCTCGTTGCCGGCCTTATGGAGCAGCTTGCCCAGACTGGTCGCTACGAGGTGCCCGCCGAGCTGCTGGCCAAAATCCAGAACGTGTTTGGCTGCGGCTGGGCCAGCGAGGACGAGGTCCGCGCTGCCATCAAGAGCTGCTGGGACGCGAACGGCTACGTGATCGACCCGCACACCGCTTGCGGCTATCACGTCTTTGAACAGGTCGCCCCCGCCGAGGGCGCCAAGGCCCGCGTGCTGCTTTCGACCGCCAGCCCCTACAAGTTCCCGCGCGCCTGCTGCGACGCCCTGGGGCTCAACGTTCCCGAGGACGACTTTGAGGCCATGCGCGTGCTCGAGCAGGCAACCAACACGGTCGCCCCGACCCAGCTCGCCGAACTCGAGTCCAAGCCCGTCCGCTTCGAAGACGTCTGCGACGTCGATGAGATGGCAAGCTACGTCGAGTCTGCAGCAAAACGAATGAGCACCAACTAAACCCCTTATTAAGCGCCGGCGAAAGCCGGCGCAACTTCTTTTATCAGATAACCCCCGGGA
>WGSQ01000158.1 GCA_014871605.1 Collinsella sp.
GCCCCGCAGTGCCCGCTTCCCCCGAGAACAATTATCAGTGCAGGTAGACAGCTTGTCGATTTTCGAAAAAGCCGACTATGGTTGACCCCTGCGGCTTAAACGTAGTAGATAGGCCCTTTTCGTGGCGCAGCACTACTGCACCCCAAATTGGTACCTCGAGCCTGTTATAAGTTGCTGTGAAATACGGACGGTTGATAATCAAGGCGCGCTATACGGCTTGCTATATCTCACTATACTTTGCTGTACGTCGCTATACTTTGCTATAACTTGACAATAATCGGCCCGTTACCATCCGGGATATAACGGACCCCAAGCCAACGCTGGCTTGGGGTCCGTCTTGTACCATGGCTCTTTTTGACTATGAGCGCTCGTATTTCGTGGCCCGCCCGGTTCCCTGCCTTACGATTGCATTCCGTTCAAGCAGAGATTCGAGTGCCGCCAACGTCCGCATGCGGCTCAGCCCCGTCTGTTTTTCAATCTCGCTTCGCGACATAATTCGACCGCCCGACAAGGCTTTGAGAACCTGGACCTCTTCCTCGGACCCTTCAAGGGCATCGGTAACGGGCAATGTGACGGCCACCATGCCGCCGCGAACATCAAAAATTGGTTGATTGATCGAATCGCGATAGGCACGTCTAATGCGCGCGATTCCCGTACCAAATTTCTCGATGTAATCCAGCTTTAAGAAGGCCTCTGCAACGATGGGGTTTCTGAGCACGGATATCTGCCCATACAGGTATTGTTCCGTCGTCAAACCGGCGGGCAGCGATCCAGGAGAGGTCACAACGACGCGATCATCGTACAGGGCAATTTGAACGTTCGCTCGAACGTCCCACGTCCGATGCACCAAAGCATTTGCGACAGCTTCGCGAAACGCCTCGAGAGGAATTCGATCGGTTTGGACGCGCTCCATCCCTTCGATACGCTCATAACGGTAGTAGCGTGCAAACATAGCTACCGCCCTGTCCACCTGCTCAATTGCGGATACATTTGTCGCCGCTTCGCGATCCAAGATCACATCCTCGGTATCACCAAAACGGACGCAATCGATGCCCGGAAAATCATTCTTATCCGCCAAAATCGCCGCAGCGTTGGTATAGCCGTCCTTGCCGAGCAAGCGAAGCGTGCGCATAATATCCGACGTTAGTTCAGAAATGCCGAGATGTTCAACACACTTATGCTCGAGCGTGTGAAAACTCAAGTCCTGGCGAGCCGACGTGAGCGCGTCGAACGTTACGTTGCTGCCTTCGAGCGTCAGCCTGCCATACTCAAACCGGTCGACCTCCACTGTTGCCGAATCGTTTCGCCTGTAGGCCTTTCCCTTGCTTCGATAGGGTTTGTCCTGGCCCTCATAAACCGTAAGGATTACGGTCCCGTGTTTCTCATCGGGCTCGAGCGTGTAACGGGGAGCGGGGTCCAAGCTGTCATTAATCATGTTCTCGATGCGGAGACACTCTGCGACCGGATCCGCAAGGCCGACAACCACGCCCTCGTCATCAACGCCAAACTCAATCTTGCCCGTCCCGTAGTTTGCATAGGCGCTCACCGTTTTAAGAAACGTCGGCGTAACGCTTTCCTTATATTCGACTGTAGGGCTCTCTCTAACAACCATATGCACAACCTCTTCGTTTCGTACTATTCATGACCGTATTATAAGACGAAAACCGTTTGCGTACTGATTTATCCAAGACGTAAACGGTTTTCGTCTTGATTTGCGTACGGAATTAAGACGCATAATTTCGCTTTCGTATGGCTCAGTATCGGACGCAGACTGTTTTCGCCTGTCAATACATCTGCAATCCAAACGAAACGAGCCCCGAGCTCGCATGAACTCGGGGCTCTTTGTGCCGCACATCTATGAGAGGAGCAATTCGATGCGTACGGGCGCTACTCCATGAAGCCGCCCTGGGATGGCGGCAACCTCGTCGAGGAGACCATCCGCACTCACCGTGGCGTGGCCGACGCCATCGCCACGCGCAACCCCACCGTAGCGCACGACGCGATGTATTTGCATCTGGTGTACAACCGCAACATGATTGCGGAAGTCGCACAGACAAAAGGCATTTAAGGCTCGACAATGATCTTTCTTTGATAAAACGCAAGCGGCGGCCGTCCCAAAACGGGGCGGCCGCCGTGTTTTGCTATCGACTGGCGCAATGGAATCAGGTTTACATGCATCAACTTGGTGCAAACTAACCTGACTCCCATGCACCAAGGGAGCGACTAGAGCTCGCAGGCAACCTTGTAGCCATCGCCAATGGCGTCGCGGATATTGCCGCACTTGTTGGCGTCGCCCAGCACGTGGACAGCAACGCCAGCGGCGGCAAGGTCGTCGGCCAACTTGGTGTTGGGACGATAGCCCATGGCAAGCACCAGCGTATCGGCATCGGCGATGGTGTGGACCTCGCCATCCTTCTCGTAGCTGATAGTGTCCTCGGTAATCTCGGTCACCTTGGCCTCGGTCAGCACGTGAACGCCCTTGGAGAGCATGCGCGTGATGAGAACCGCGCGACCGGCACCACCCTCGTTGGCGGCGAGCGTCTTGGTCATCTCGATAACAGTGACATCACGGTTGGCCGGCGACAGGTCGTTGACCAGCGGGGCCAGGTAATCTGCCGTCTCGCAACCGACGGTGCCGCCGCCCACGATGACGATCTTCTTACCCGGGAAAGCCTTGCCGCCCAGCAGGTCGTCGGCCGTCATAACCTGCTTAAAGCCCTGCATGAAGGCCGGAGCGATGGGCTCGGCGCCATAAGCCAGGACAACCTCGTAACCCGCGTAGTCGCGCTGAATGTCCTCGGCAGTAAGCTCGGTGCCAAATATGCACTTCACGCCCGCCTCGGCCAGGCGGCGATACTGGTACTTGATCACGCGGGTGAGCTCCTGCTTTGCCGGCGGCACGGCCGCGATGCGCATCTCGCCACCCGGTTCGTCCTGTTTATCCACGAGCACCACGTTATGACCGCGCTTGGCGGCAATGTAGGCTGCCTCCATACCCGCAGGACCAGCACCCACAACGAGTACGTTCTTGGCCTCGGCGGCAGGCTCGTAGCCAGCCTCGTCGCGCTCCACGTCCGGGTTGACGGTGCAGGAGATGCGCTTGCCGAACATGATGCCGTTCAGGCAGCGCAGGCAACCGATGCAGGGGCGGATGTCGTCGGCGTTGCCGGCAGCAGCCTTGTTGCAGAACTCGGCATCGCACAGATTGGCGCGGCCCATCATGCAGATATCGGCAGCACCGTCCTCGATCAGCTCCTCGGCAATCCATGCCTCGTTGATGCGGCCGACCGTGGCGACGGGAATGTTCACATGCTTCTTGATCTCACGCGAGCAGGCGGCATGCGAGGCCTGCTGCGTACCGGCGGCGGGAATCGCGGAGCCGCGCTTGATGGTAGTACCGCCCGACACGTGGATCATGTCGACGCCGGCTTTCTCCAGGCGACGCGAGACGTAGATCATGTCGTTGAGGGTCAGGCCGCCATCGGTGTACTCATCGCCCGAGATACGGACGTCGATGATGAAGTCCTTGCCGCAGCGCTCGCGAATCTCGGCGATGACCTCGAGCAAGAAGCGCATGCGGGCGTCGAGCGAGCCGCCGTACTCGTCGGTGCGTTTGTTATAGAGCGGAGTCAAAAAGCCGCCGAGCATACCGTGGGCGTGCGCCGCATGGACCTCGACGCCATCGACACCGGCCTTCTGCATACGCACGGCAGCGTCGCCAAACTGATGCGTGAGCTCGTGAATCTCATCGACCGTGATGGGGCGCGGCGCCTCGCGGGCATAGGACGGGCCCACAAAGGACGGAGCGATCAGGCGCGGCGTGCCCGGAATGTTAAAGGCCATGTAGGCGGGGTGGAAGAGCTGCGGCATGATCTTGCAGCCGTACTCGTGGACGGCTGCGGCGAGCTTTTCCCAGCCGGGGATAAACGTGTCGTCGTAGCAGCACATGTCACCCGGCAGATAGGTATAGGTGGGCTCGACCGTCACGACCTCGGTAATGATGAGGCCCACGCCGCCCTTGGCGCGGGCACGGTAATGATCGACCAAGTCGTCGGTCACATAGCCGTGATCGGCCAGGTTGGTGGACACCGGCGGCATAAAGACGCGGTTCTTGACCTCGGTCGTACCGACCTTGATCGGGCTAAAGAGCATCGGGTAGGCGGATGACTCCATACAGGCTTCCTTTCGTTTGAGCCGCTCGGCGGCAGTTGCTAACGTACCTATCGTATCAGTATCCGCCGCATTCGCACTCGCTCGCACTCCCCACCTTCAATCCCGACCCTCACAAAAAAGTTGCGGTGGAATACGGA
>WGSQ01000159.1 GCA_014871605.1 Collinsella sp.
CCAAAGTAGCGGTCGCCGTGCAGCTCCACAAATCCATCCAGGCCCAGCGAGATCATCTCGCCTGCCGTGGCGCGATCTGCCGAGCGGGTCTGCTTGACAATCTCGAGCGCGGTTTTTGGTGCGGCCGAGCGCTTGAACAAGTGTCCCAGCTTTTTGCCGCGGCGACCCGTATGCACGATCTCATGCGGTGCCCCCAGGCCGGGCGCGTGCCCTTCGTGCAGCGCCAGCAGCTCGCCTACCGTGAGCGCAATCTCGCCACGCGGAACAACGGCATCGCAAAAGCCGTGCTCCAGCAAAAACTCGGAGCGCTGGAATCCCTTGGGCAGGCGCTTGTGCATGTTCTGCTCGATCACGCGCGGGCCGGCAAATGCCGTCAGGGCATCGGGCTCGGCCAGGATAATATCGCCCTCCATGGCAAAGCTCGCGGTTACGCCTCCGGTCGTGGGGTCAGTGAGCACCGTGATATACAGGCCGCCCGCCTCGCTATGGCGCCTAACCGCCGCAGAGATTTTGGCCATCTGCATGAGCGAGGTCACGCCCTCCTGCATGCGGGCGCCACCCGATACGGTAAAGCCAACGACCGGCAGTCCCAGCTCGGTCGCACGCTCAAATGTGCGGCAGATCTTCTCGCCCACCACGGAACCCATCGAGCCCATCATAAAGTTGGCGTCCATAAAGAAGAGCGCCGTATCGCAACCGCAGATTTTGCCCTTGCCGCACACAACGGCATCGCGCTCGCCCGAACGTTCGCTCACGCTCTTGAGCTTGTCGGCATAGCCGGGAAACGAGAGGAAGTCCTCCGACGCCAGATTGGCATCCCATTCCTCAAACGTGCCCTCGTCGACCGTCATGCGCATGCGCGCGCGACCGCTCACGCGAAAGTGTTTGCCGCAACGAGGGCAGACCTCGAGGTTGTCGTGCAGGCGTGCCTCATCGATCACACGGCGGCACTCCGGGCACTTGATAAACACGTGGCGTGCGGGAAACTCGGCGCACGACTCGGTTATCGGCCCCTCAAGGACATTGACCGTCTTCGCTTTTCTATTCATCAGCATAGAGATGCCCCATCAGATCGGTGTGGTACATGCCCGACAAGAACTCGTCGTTTGCCAGCACGTCGAGCTGAAGCTCGCTGTTTTCGCTCACGCCCTCAATCACGAGCTCGCCCAGGGCCGAGCGCATCTTACGAATAGCGCCGTCACGCGTGGGCGCACACACGATGAGCTTGCCGAGCATAGAGTCGTAGTACGGCGGAACTTTCGCACCGGTAAACATGGCGGAATCCCAGCGTACGCGCGGACCGCCCGGCACACGCAACGCGGTGACCGTTCCGCAGGACGGCAGAAAGTCCGGCGTTTCGGCATTGATGCGGCACTCCATGGCGTGGTTGCGGACCGGCATGTCCTCCTGCTCAAAGGGCAGAGGCTGGCCGGCTGCCACGCGCAGCTGCCACTTGACCAAGTCGGTATCGGTCACAAACTCTGTAACCGGATGCTCCACCTGCAAGCGCGTGTTCATTTCCATAAAGTAGAAATTGCCGTCGTCCGAATACAGAAACTCGATGGTACCGGCTCCTTCGTAGCCGACGGCACGAGCCAGGTCACGCGCTGCCTTGTGCATGCGAGCACGAATGTCGTCGTGTCCGTCGAGGCACGGCGCGGGACTCTCTTCGATCAGCTTTTGGTTGCGACGCTGCACCGAGCACTCGCGCTCGCCGAGCGAAAATACATGGCCCTGCTTATCGGCCATAATCTGCACCTCAACGTGGTGCGCCGGCGCGACGAACTTCTCCATGTAGCACTCGCCGTCGCCAAAAACGGCCTCGCCCTCGGCACGCGCCTCGATGAACGCCTTTGCCGCATCTTCCACGCGCTCGACCTTACGAATACCGCGACCGCCGCCGCCCGCACGCGCCTTAATAAGCACGGGGCAGCCAATGCGCTCAGCCTCGGCCGTTGCCTCCTCGGGACTTTTGAGCAAATCGCAGCCCGGCACGATGGGCACGCCCGCCGCGGCAGCCGTTCGACGTGCGGCGTCCTTGTCGCCCATGCTGTCGATCACCTTGGCCGAAGGACCAACAAACGCCAGGCCATACTTGTCGCAGTCGCGCACGAAGCTCGCCTTCTCGGAGAAAAAGCCATAGCCGGGATGAATTGCCTTAGCTCCCGACTTCACGGCACAGGTGAGCACAGCATCGTCGTTGAGGTAGCTCTCGGCAAGACGCGGGCCGCCGATGCAATACGCCTCGTCGGCAAGCTGCACGTGCAGCGCGTCCGCATCGGCCGTGGAGTAGACGGCGACGGTCTTGATGCCCATATCGCGGCACGCGCGGATAACACGGACCGCGACTTCGCCGCGGTTGGCGATGAGCACTTTGTCGAACATGAAGCCTTCCTTAACTTTCGTGCATGAGTGCAAAAGACATATCGGCGCGGCAGCAAACCTCACCGTTGACGCTCGCAGTACCCGTCGCAAAGCGGAACGGCCCGCGCGCACGCGTGATGGAGCACACCAGATCAACCGTGTCGCCCGGGCGCACCGGACGCTTAAAGCGCACCTTGTCCAGACTCGTGTAGAACGGCGTCGCGCCGCGCGCCTCCTCATCGCCCATCAGCAGCACGCAACAGTTTTGGGCGAGCATCTCGCACTGAATCACGCCGGGGACCACCGGGTTTCCCGGAAAATGCCCCTGCAAAAAGTACTCGTCGCCCGTGATCGTGATCTTGCCGTGGGCCTCGTCGCCCACCAGCTCGGCCTCGTCGAGCAAAAGCATCGGTTCGCGATGCGGCAACAGTTCCTTAAGCTCTTCTTTGTTCATGGATATCACCTATCCGATCCTCATGAGGCAGCTGCCAAACTCCACGAGGTCGCCGTCGGCCACGCAGATCTCGAGCACCTCGCCGTCTGCCTCTGCCGTTACCTCGTTGAGAACCTTCATGGCCTCGATGATGCAGAGCGTCTCGCCGGCCTTGACCTTAGAGCCCACGTGCACAAACGGCTCGTCGCCCGGCGCCGGGGCAGCATAGAAAACGCCGACCATGGGAGCGGTCACCTCGGTGCCCTTGGGCTCTGGTGCGGCGGCAGGTGTCTGCGCGGCGGGCTCCGGTGCGGCAGGCGCGACTGTGGGAGCTGCAACTGGAGCGGCCATAGCGCTCGGCATGGGCATGGGCACGGCAACCGGCTGTGCGGCGCTCGCGCGCTCGAGTTCGACCGCGGTGCCATCGGGCTCCTCAACGCGCACGCGCGTGAGGCCGCGGTCCTCCATCACATCGGCTATCTCGGCAAGTCTTTTGGAATCCATGCTCTAGCTCCTCGTATATCTACGCAGCGCGATGGCGGCGTTGTGCCCGCCAAAGCCTAGGTTGGTCGAAAGCGCCCAGGTAAGGTCGGCGCGAACTGCGCGATTGGGCGTGTAGTCAAGATCGCAGGCGGGATCGGGCGTGCGGTAGTTAATGGTCGGCGGCACCACGCCCTGCTCGAGCGCCATGGCGCAGGCCATGACCTCGATGGCGCCCGTGGCACCGATCATGTGGCCGGTCATCGACTTAGTCGACGAGACGTGCGCGGCGCGCGCCGCGTCCTCGCCGAGCGCACGCTTAATGCCCGCCGTCTCGGACGAATCGTTGAGCTTGGTCGATGTGCCGTGGGCATTGATGTAGAGACCCTCGGAAGGCTTGACGTCGCCCTCGGTCACCGCCAGCGATATCGCGCGGGCAATGCCGGCAGCCTCGGGATCAGGACTCGTGATGTGATAGGCATCATCGGTGTTGCCGTAGCCCACGACCTCGGCATAAATGTGCGCACCGCGCGCCTGCGCATGTTCCATGCTCTCGAGCACGAGCACGCAGGCGCCCTCGCCCATCACAAAGCCGTCGCGGTCTGCATCGAACGGGCGGCAAGCCGTCGCGGGATCAGGGTTGGTGGTCAATGCGCGGCAGGACGTAAAGCCCGCAACGGCATCGGGGATAATTGCGGCCTCGGCGCCGCCCGCGAGGATCGCGTCGGCATAGCCGTGCTTGATGGCGCGGAACGCCTCGCCCACCGCATGGGCCGAGGTTGCGCACGCGGTCACCACGGGCAGGGTCGGGCCCTTTGCCTTGTGGCGGATTGCGATATTGCCCGATGCCATGTTGGGGATCATCATCGCGATCATATAGGGCGATGCGCGGCGGGGCCCACGTTCGGCAATCGTATGGACGTTGTCGACGAGCGTCGTCATGCCGCCCACGCCCGAGCCCACGTAGACGCCCAGGCGCTCGCGATCGATGGCGCCATCGACATCAAAGCCAGCATCGTGCGTGG
>WGSQ01000016.1 GCA_014871605.1 Collinsella sp.
ATGAGCGATGACTTACCCACCGAGGGAAAGCCCACGAGTGCGGCATCGGCCATAAGCTTCATCTCGAGCTCAATCCAGTGCTCCTCGGCCGGCTCGCCTAGCTGGGCAAAGGCCGGAGCGCGGCGCACCGACGTCACAAAGTGGGTATTGCCCAGACCGCCGGCACCACCGGGCGCCACGACGACGTGCTCGCCGTCGTGCACCAGGTCGGCAATCTCGAACATCGGTGTCTGCGTCTCGGGGTCGAGCTCGCGCACCACGGTGCCCATAGGGACCTTGAGAATCAGGTCCTCGCCGCTCTTACCGTTACGACGGGCACCCTGCCCGTGCGTGCCGCGCTCGGCGCGGAAGTGATGCTTAAAGCGGTAATCGATCAACGAAGACAGCTGGGCATCGGCCTGGATGACGACATTGCCGCCACGACCGCCGTCGCCGCCATCGGGGCCGCCCTTGGGGACAAATGCCTCGCGCCTAAACGACATGCATCCGGCTCCGCCGTCGCCGCCGCACACGTTAATGCGGCTGATATCGGTGAACTGTGACAACAGAATCGCCTCCTACAAAAAAGAGGGAGACCCTTGAATCCTAAAACTCAAGTGCCTCCCACATATGTGCTCTATGAAGGGTGAATTACGCGTTCGCGAGCGGGCGTACGCTGACCCTGTGCTTGATACCCTTGTGGAACTCAACGGTACCGTCGACCAGCGCGAACAGCGTGTCGTCCTTGCCACGGCCAACGTTCTCACCCGGGTGGATGTGAGTGCCGTGCTGACGGACGAGAATCGTGCCCGTGGTTACCGTCTGGCCGGCATAGCGCTTCGTGCCAAGGCGCTGACCGCGGGAGTCACGGCCATTACGGGAGGAACCGAGTCCTTTTTTGTGTGCCATTGTGTATACCTACTCTTTCGTTACGAGTGTAATCTACTCGGCGACGGGAGCCTCGGCAACAGCCTCGGCCTCTGCCTTGACAGCCTTCTTGGCGCGGGACGTAGCCTGGACCTTCACGATCTTCAGCTTGGTGAGCTGCTGACGGTGACCCTTCAGACGACGATAGCGCTTACGCTTGTGGAACTTGAAGACCAGCTGCTTCTCGCCCTTGAACTGCTCAACGATCTGAGCGGTAACCTTGGCCTTGGCCAGCTTGTCGGGATCGGTGACGATCTTCTTACCATCGTTGAGGAAGATGACCGGCAGGGTGACCTTGTCGCCCTCATTGCCCTCGATCTTCTCGACGGTGATGACATCGTCGGTGGCGACCTTGTACTGCTTGCCGCCCGTGTTAACGATTGCGTACATGTTTACTTGCCCTTCATGCATCAGTTAGTGCAACAGCCGAATATAGTAGCAGGCGAAAATACCCCCGTCAACGAGTATGTGGAGCAAATCCACAAGTTCGCACAGGTATGGGGCTGACGAGTCGGCCCTCGTCGTCCTCGCATGCTTGATTCTGACGCTCGACATCGTAGGAGCAGATGGTCACGAGGTCTTGCATACCGGTGGAAACAATAGGTGCATCCACGCCCGGGGTCAAGCCCTGCAACAAAACATCAGCAGCGGAAAGCAAAATTTCCGGACGCATGGAGCCTTCGTTGTCGGCATGGGTGTCGAGCATGAGCACCAAATGGTCCGGGCGCTCCCCCGCCGTGAGCTCATAGTCCACGAGCGTGTGATCCAAATCCAAGCGCTTGCTCTTTTTTCCGCGCGCGTAGTCGATGCCATGGTCCGCGCGCAGCGTGTCGATCGCACGACGTACCTCATCGGCGCTTGCGGGCGCCTCGGGATCCAAGTGCAGGTCGATGCGATACGACAGGCGCGTGAGCTGCGCCGTCAACGCCGGCGTGCGCACGTCGATGTACGCCGCCTCGATGGGCGCCAGATCGGCCGGAGACGCCGCAGCCAGGCGCCCAAACGCCTCGTCGAGCGCCACGAACTCGGTCATAAACAGGTCATACCACTCGCAGGTCGACGACGTACCAACCGGTAGCGCCGAAGAGAAGCCCACGCGCATGTGCGGAGAGAAGCCCTGCGTGACGGCATAGGGAAGTCCCGCACGGCGCACGATGCGCTCAATGGTATGGATCACTTCGAGATGGCCCAGGTACTTAAGGCGATCGCGCTTGCCATAGCGAACACGAAGCCTAAAGAGCGAGGGGTTGTCGGTCAGGCGCTCACTCATGCGCGATCACTCATCAATACATTCTTGGCGTGGAGCGTGGGGCAGATCCCGCAGCCGGTGCACGACGTGCGGGTGCAGTCGGGAGTCGTGACGCCCTCGAGCGAGCGACGGTACTCGCGCTCGAGGAAGCCGCGCGTGCAGCCGGGGCTCACGTGCTCCCACGGCAGGCGCCAGTCCAACTCGTAGGGCAGGTGTACGAGCTCGTTGAGGTCGATGCCGTTTTTGGCAGCAGCCTCCTTCCAGTTATCGAGCGAGAAATGCTCTACCCAGGCGTCAAAGCGAGAGCCCGAGCGCCAAGCATCGATGATGACGGGCGTCATGTCGCGACCGGCGCGGGACAGCGCGGCCTCGATGAGCGAAGTCTCGGCATCGTGGTAATGCACACGGACGGCACGGTTGCGAACGCTCGTGATAAGCAGCTTCTGGCGACGCTTGACGTCGTCGTAGTCGAGCTGCGGGCACCACTGGAACGGCGTGGCAGCCTTGGGGATAAAGACCGAAACCGAGATCGACACCGAGATCGAGCCGCGACGAGCCGTGGGCACCACGGAACGACGGAGCTCCAGCACGTGATCGGCCAGCTCGGCGATGGCCACGATGTCCTCATCGCGCTCACCGGGAAGGCCCATCATAAAGTAGAGCTTCATGCGGTTCCAGCCGGCCTCGAAGGCCGCCTTGGCCGCACGGTCCAGGTCCTCCTCGGTCACGTTCTTGTTAATGATGTCGCGCATGCGCTGGCTGCCGGCCTCGGGCGCAAACGTCAGGCCGCCCTTCTTCTCGCCGGCAACCGACTCGGCCATATCCACGCCAAACGAATCCAGGCGCTGCGACGGAATAGACACGCGAATACCCGTATCCTCCAGGCGACGATTGAGCCTGCCGAGCACGTCGCGAATGCAGGAGTGGTCGGTCGTGGAGAGCGAGGTCAGCGACACCTCGTCATAGCCAGTCTTTTCCAGACCCTGAATCACCGACGAGACGATCTGGTCGGCCGAGCGCTCACGCACCGGGCGATACGTCATGCCAGCCTGGCAAAAACGACAGCCGCGGGCGCAGCCGCGCAGGATCTCGATAGACAGGCGGTCGTGAACCAGCTGCGCATAGGGCACGCACGACTGCGACAGCGGATTCGTGGCGCCGAAATCCTCGACGACACGCTTGTAGACCACGGTCGGCGCATCCTTGCCTTCACGCGGCACGGTGTAGCCATGCGGCGAGCAGGGCTCGTCATGACGAACCTCATAGAGCGACGGCACGTAGTTGCCGGCAATGGATGCAAGCTGCTCGACAATCTGCGCGCGCGGGACTCCTTCGTCGCGCAGGCGGCGATGCAGCTGACAGGTCTCGAGCAGCGACTCCTCGCCCTCGCCGATGAGGATGACATCGAAGAAGGCCGCGTACGGCTCGGGGTTGTACACCGAGGGGCCGCCGGCGATGATGATGGGGTCGTCTTCGCCTCGATCGGCCGCTAACAGCGGAATGCCAGCGAGGTCGAGTGCCTCGAGGAAGTTAGTCACCGCCATCTCGTGCGGCACATGCAGGCCGACGATATCAAACGAAGCAACCGGCGCTGCACCCTCGAGCGAGAGCAGCGGAATACCCGCCTCGCGCATAGCGTCACCCATATCGGGCCACGGCACATAGCCACGCTCGCAGGAGATGCCCTCGGCCTGGTTAAGGATGTTGTAGAGGATGGCGATACCCTGGTTGGGCAGACCAACCTCGTACACATCCGGGTAGATCAGGCAGCAACGGTAATCGGCATCGGCCTTGGAAAGCGTGCCCCACTCGTGATCGATATAGCGACTCGGCTTCTCGACCTTGGCGAGCAACGGCTCAATTAAATGAAAACAATCTTGGTATGCAACGCGCAACGGAAAACCCCTAAGCAGCAAGATCTGATGCGTCCTGGTAGGACGCCATAGGACGGGTAGCGCCCGCGACCGTGGTTACCAGATCGCGAACGCGGGAGAACGTGGCAGTGACCGCCTCGTTGGCACGGCTGTAGTCGACATCGCGCTCGTAGAGCGAAACAAGCGCACGGCCCATGCCGTAGGTGCCCGCGGCAGCAGTGAGCGCCTTGACGGCAAACCCAATATGCGGCGTCTGCTTGACGAGCGCGCGGGTGACCGCGCGGATCACAAGACCGCCGGCAAGCACGCCCGCGACCTCGTAGCCGCGCTCGGGCTTAATACCGCGTCCAAAGACGGCAGCGAGCTCAAAGAGCATGCCCACCTGCGCCAGCGCCATAACGGGATAATCGGCGCCCGGCAAAAACACCAGCGCACCGGTCGCCATATTGGTGAGCGCGCACGAGGTGATGATACGATTGGCGGCCGCGATGCGCATGAAGGCAAAGTTCGCCGCAAAAGCCGTTTCCTTGTCGGTGCGATCGAGAATCCAGCGGGCAAGCGTCTCGAGCAGATACGTCTTATCGGTTGCCGCTACCACGCCGAGCATGGGCGTGGACTCCTCGATAAACGGCACCTCCACAGCAGACTCGGCAAGCACGCACACGGGCGCGCCGGCGATCACGAGCTCCTGCACGGCACTCTCCAAGCGGTCGGAACCACACGAGAGCACCAGCACCACATCGGTATCGGTCTTTGGAGCAATTCGCTCCTCCCCCAGACGCTCGACGCGCACAATGCCCGAGGTCGTCTGCGGCACAAAGGCGTCACGCACCGTCTCGGCCAGAAAGCGCGAGGCGGACGAATCCAGATAGACCGAGACGCGCACCGGCGTATCGGAATCCTTCTTAACGGACGCGCCCATCTTAAAAGCGCGGGTCAGCTTATCTACGGGAATTTTCATAGCAAACCCCTCCAGCGGTTACGCGGCGCCCGAACGATGCCGCCATATGGATTGTACGATACCCACCGTCAGCAGCTGAATCATCATCGAAGACGAACCGAAGCTAATAAACGGTAGCGGAATACCGGTAATCGGCATCATGCCGATGCACATGCCGATGTTTTCGAAGGTCTGGAACGCCCACATGCCAACGATGCCCACACACGAAAGACGCAAAAACAGCGACTCACACTTAAAGGCGACGCGAATCGTCGAAAAGATCAGCAGCACGTAGAGGCACAGCAGCAAAAAGGAGCCGCAGAAGCCAAAGGTCTCGGACAAAAAGGCGAAGACAAAGTCGGTATGGAACTCGGGTAGGAAGCCGCCGGCCGACTGCGTCGCATGCCCCAGGCCCTTACCAAAGAAACCGCCCGAGCCGACCGCGATCAACGACTGCTGCAGATTGTACGCATCGTCCGAATCGGCATTATCGGGGTCGATAAAGACCGTCAGACGGTTCATCTGATACTGCTTGATGAGCACATCGTGGCCGAGCAACGAATCAAAGACCGAATCGAGCGCCAGGACGAGGGCCACCAGGCCCACAAGCAGGGCCAGGGTCGACAGTACCCATTCGCGGCGCGCACCGCTCATACAGATGACGATAGCGCCAGAAACCAGCACGACCAGGCCCGATCCCAGGTCGCCCATGGCAACGACGGCCAAAAACGGAATGGACAGCATGCCGCAGAGCTTGACGTAGTCGCGAACGGTATCGATGCGACCGTTATACTGCGAGCCAAGCGTAGCAATAAAGAAAATGGTGATGAGCTTGGCAAGCTCAACCGGCTGGAATGTCAAGCTAATACCGGGAATCTTGATCCAGCCCGTCATGCCCAGACCGCCCGTATAGGACAGACCCGGAATCTTGGGCGAGAGGATCACGATCAGGTCGATGACGAGCAACGCCGTCGAGAAATTGGAAATACCGCGCAGATCGGTACGCCAGACCAGCACCGCCAGCACCGCTCCGATGCCAATTCCCAGCAGATGGCGTGAGAACGAGGCATCGGCCTTAAACTGCGAAGCCGACCAGATGATGATGGCACCGTAGGCAACGAGCGCCACAGTAGCCACGAGCACACCGATATGCACCTTTTGGCGAAACGTGCCGCGCGAGGCCGAAAGTTGCTTGTTGACGCGGTCCAGGCTGCTGCGAGAGCCGGTCTTGGTTGAACGGAACAGATCCGCCGGAGAAAAATCCATCGCAACCTCCTATCGAACCGAAGAATCGCCCGAGGCCGAAGAGGTATCGGGCTCGTCATAAATCACGCCGAGCACGTCGCGCACGACATGCATCGCGGTATCTGAGCCGCCGCCGCCCTGCTCCAGAACAGTAGCGATGACATACTTGGGATCATCGGCCGGTGCATAGGCGCAGAACCACGCGTATTCGTCCTCGCCGCTTTTCTCGCCCGTGCCCGACTTGCCGTAAACCTGCGGCGTCAGGGTGCCAAAGTGCGCCGCCAGGGACGTCGATGCCGTGTAAATCACGTCGTGCATGCCGTTGCGAACTAGAGCCAAATCCGAATCGCTGTTGATCTTGGCCTCCAGGCGCTTCTTCTTGCCCTTGCCGTTGTACTTATAGGCATCGCCGTCGCCATCGCGCGACACGGCAGATAAAAACACGTGAGGCACGTACTGTTTACCGCCGTTGGCAAGACCCATATAGGCGCACGCCATCTGCAGGGGCGTCACCAGGATGTCGCCCTGGCCGATAGCAATGTTGGTCATATCGCCGGCATTCCACTTGCGGTCCTCGGCAGATGCGTCGGTGAAGTACGACTCTTTCCACTCGGCATCGGGAATACGGCCCGCGCCCTCACTCGGCAGATCGATACCGCAGGTCTTGCCTAGGCCCCAGCGACGAAAGACCTCCTGCAGGCCCTCGGAATGTTGCTCGTCATAAAAGAACGCCTTGCCCATGTCGTAGAAGACGGGGTCGCACGAGTTGGCGATACCCGACTGCAGCGTCATGGTGCCGTGGCCGGAATGCAGCCAGCAGTACTTGCCCCACGACTTGCCCAGACCCGTCCAATAGCCCGTGCAGTTGGTCGTCTGCCCCGACGTGTAGGTTCCATACTCAAGACCGGCCAGTGCCGAGAGCGGCTTGATGGTCGAGGCCGACATGTACTGTCCGCTAATGGCGCGGTTGAGCAGCGGGTGCGAACCCTTGTCATCATTGAGCTCGGTCCACACGTCATTTGAGACGCCGCCGATAAAGACGGACGGATCGAACTTGGGCTCGCTCGCCATGCCCAGGATCTCGCCATTGTTGGGATCGAGACACACCACAGCGCCGTTGCCGGCATTGCTGTAGCCAGTGGTCTTGGCAAGCTCGATAGCGCTCACCAGCGCCGTCTCGCAGGCCTGCTGGATCTTAAGGTCGAGCGTGAGCTTAATGTCGGAGCCGGCCTTCGCGGGCACGGCGCCGGCCTGACCGGTCACATTGCCCGAGGCATCGACCTTGACGGTCTGCTCGCCACGAATACCCTGCAGCAGGTTTTCGTAGTAGCTCTCAACGCCCGCCTGGCCCACGATATCGCCCGACTGGTACGTAATCTTGCCAGCAGAAGCATCATCATCGCCAGAGGTTTTCTTATTCTGGGCCTCGAGCTGCTCGGAGGTAATGGTGCCGGTATAGCCCAAGATATGACATGCCGTCTCGCCATATGGATACTGGCGCTCGGTACGCTCGGCAATCTTGACGCCCGGGAACTCGCCGGCATGCTCCTGAATATAGGCAACCGTGGAGCGACGGACGTCCGTCGCGATGGTATGCAGGCTCTGAGCGCCCTCTGTATTGTCCTGAATATTGCGAAGGACCGCCACGTAAGGCATTCCAAGCACGTTGGCAAGATGGCGAACCAGAACCTCATCCTCGGCAAGATCGCGGTAGGCCACGACAGCAAGTGAGGGACGGTTCTGGACAAGCGCCACGCCATTGCGGTCGAGGATGCGGCCGCGCACAGCGGGAGTGGTAACGGTGCGAGTCTGATTGCTATTAGCCTGCTTCTCGTAATAGTCCGACGAGACCATCTGCATGCCCCACAGCTTGACGGCAAGTGCCGCAAACATCGCGCCCACACCCGTGGTGAGGATGGAAAAGCGGCCCTTAAAGGCGGTCGCCGCGGTATTGCCCTCGCCCTCGGTGGCGCGCGGGGCCGTTCCATGCTGTGTATCGTAGGTAAAACGGGAATCGCCACGACGCATGATGACCAGCGCGACCACGATGGCCACAACCAGCACGATACCGGCGATAATAACCGTCAACTGGGAAGACATCTACGGGCCTCCCCTATTTGAGCTTGCGGGTCTTGGGCTTAAAGCGCATACCCGTCTGGCGTCCGCCACGTGCGGAGAATCCATAGCCGGACTGCGGCACGACGCCGGACATCAAAAACGGAATGGCAACCAGACCCGTCAGGATCGAGGACGGCAGCGCATGGCCGAAGATCGCCACAACAAAGCTCGTCTCCAAACCCATAAACAGCAAGATGACGCTGTAGATCACATTAATGACGAGCGCGAAGGCGCCCACAGTGATGCCGCGCGCACTCGGGGCACCGCCCGTCTGACCGACGGCGCTGTGCACCAGGGCAAAAGAACCCACGGTCAGCAGGAGCGACATAACGCCCACCGGCACGGCAGCGGACAGGTCATAAAACAAGCCGCTGCAAAAACCGCACACGACGGCACGGGTCGGGTCGCCCGAGAACACGCTTAGGCACACCAGGATAATCATAAAGTTGACGCGACCGCCCGCAATGGAGATCTGCGGTGCCAGGCCTGCCTGCAGCAGCACGCACACGATGGCGGCGATCACAAACGTGCGGGAGCTCATCCCCTGCTCGTGTAGATCCATGGACATGCCCCCTATTCGTTCGAGCCAGAATCGGTCATCTCGGACGTGTCGGAACTGTCATCCGAGCTCTCGTCCTTCGTCTTGGTTGCAGCATCGCGCGACGTTCCCTGCGGCGTGCTGTTGGCCGTGCTCACGTCCTCATCCGAGGCCGACTGTTCATCGGTCAGCGAGGTAATGACCAGCACTTCCTCGTTGTTCTCGGCCGTGGTCTGAGCGCGCACCACAATGGTGTAGTACACGTCGTTTGCCGATTTCTCAACCGACGAGACGGTGCCGAGCGGTAGACCCTTGGGGAACACACCGCCAATGCCCGAGGTCACGATGATGTCGCCAACCTTAACGTCGGAGTCGACGCTCACGTACTCAAGACGCAGCGTGCCGTCAGCCTGACCCTGCAGCATGCCCTGGGCGCGCGTGTCCTGTACCATGGCGGACACACCCGAGTTCTCGTCGCCAATCAGGCGCACGGTGGACGTCTTGGCCGAGACTTCGATGATCTGGCCGATAACACCGGCCGAACTCGTCACAGGCATGTTGATGGTAAGGCCGTCGGCAGAGCCCTTGTCGAGGGTTACGGGCGAGGTCCAGGCATCGCCGGAGGCACCAACGATACGAGCTGCGGTCGATTTGAGGTTGTAGGTCGACTGCAGGCCGACCAGCCCCTCCAGACGCTCGGCGGTCTTTTGAGCCTCGGAGAGCTCAGCAACCTTAGAGGTCAGTTCCTCGTTTTGCTTCTTAAGCTCGTCAAGCGTGTCCTGCGACGCCGTAAGGTTAGAGAACACGTTGCCGATCGCATTGAAGGGAGCCGCCACGGCCGAGCCCACAAAGCGCACCGGCGAGGTAATCGTCGTTACGCCCGAACGCACGGCATGAATCGGCCCGGCCTCACCCTCACGAATATAAAACGTGAGTAGCAACACCGAAATCAGGCTGAAAACAATCAACGGGCGCATACCCGTTGATTGTCGCTTGGTATTCAGATTTGTGGAGAAACCCGAAGATCGTGCCAAATGGAATCCACCTTTTGGAAATTAAGCATTGGTCTGGACGAAGCCGCCATCAAACGCATTGGCCTCGAGCACGCGGGCACAGCCGTTAACGACGTTATCGAGCGCCGTGGGGCTGACGTTGACCGAAACGCCGGTCTCATCACGCAGGCGCACGTCGAGACCGCGCAGCAGCGCGCCGCCACCGGTCAGCAATATGCCATAGTACATAAGGTCAGAGGCAAGATCGGGCGGCGTGGCATCGAGTGCGTCCTTGACGG
Source organism: Collinsella sp. (assembly GCA_014871605.1). Lineage (GTDB taxonomy): Bacteria > Actinomycetota > Coriobacteriia > Coriobacteriales > Coriobacteriaceae > Collinsella. The sequence continues at coordinate 10,162 of WGSQ01000016.1, forward strand.
CCTTGGCCATCTCGTCGAGCGGCTTGTTGAGTGCGCGACGAATCTCCTCGCTCTCGATGCGCACGGTCTTGGGCAGACCGGTGATCACGTCGCGGCCGTTGACCTCGACGTCGAGCTCGTCCTTGAGTGGCACAGCGGAGCCGACCTTGATCTTGATGTCCTCTGCCGTACGCTCGCCGATGGCCAGGTTGTAGGCATCGCGAACGTGCGTGAGGATGGCCTGATCGAACTCGTCGCCGGCAATACGGATGGACTGCGAGACGACGATGCCGCCCATAGCGATAACGGCAACCTCGGTGGTACCGCCGCCGATGTCGATGACCATGGAGCCGGTGGGTTCCTCGACGGGCAGGTCGGCGCCGATGGCGGCAGCCATAGGCTCTTCGATCAAATAGGCCTGGCGAGCACCGGCCTGGATCGTGGCCTCAAAAACAGCACGCTTCTCGACCGACGTGACACCGGAAGGAACGCAGACGACAACACGCGGACGCGGGGTCCACGGATAGCGCTTCTCAGACGCCTTGTCGATAAAGTAGCGAAGCATGGCCTCGGTAACATCGAAGTCGGCGATGACGCCGTCCTTCAGGGGACGAACGGCCACGATGTTGCCGGGCGTACGGCCGAGCATGCGCTTTGCCTCGATACCGACCGCCAGGATGCGCTCGTCGTTCTTGTCGATGGCGACAACAGAGGGCTCGCGAATGACGATGCCCTTGCCGCGCACGGAGACAAGCGTATTTGCGGTGCCGAGGTCGATCGCAAGATCGCCCGCATAGCTACCGAAGAACATATCCATCAAAGAAAACAACGCAACTCCTGATGTGTTGGATGATTGCTGGAAAACTACTAGCTCATGATACTAGCGCAAGCCCGGCACCTCACTTGCGGTGAAGCACCGGGCAAAGCTAAATCCCATAAGGTCACTACTGGTTGTCAGCAGCCGAGAAATCCATATCGAGCGAGGAAACGGCCCAGCCGATATGGTTGTCGGAGCGCACGAATTTGACGGTGTACTCCTGCTCGCCGCCCTTGGACAGCGATGCCTTCACCTTAGCGGTCGTCTCGGTCATGGACTGATCCATGCCCTCGACGGACACGGTGGCACCCTGCGGAATCGAGGAGATGATCATCGACTTAGCGTCCTCGGACAGGCTCGAGGCCAGGCAAGACTCGGCCTTTGCGGTGTCACCGTCGCCGGCAGCCTGGAACAGATCGGAAACGACAGACTCCTGGGACGGGAAACCGAAGCCGCGCGTGTAGGCAAAGCCCAGACCGCCCGCGGCGATCAAAATGAGCAGAAGCAGCACGATGAGGACTTTGAGACCCGTGTGGCGATGGCGACGACGGACCTTGGCCTGCTTACGATCCTGACGGTCCTGCTGGACCATCTCGGACTCGGACAGCGTAAAGAAGCCGGTGTCCGAGGGATCGGGCATAAACTGACCGGTCGCGCCCGTAGGATCGAGCGGATCGACGGCAGGAGCGTCCATCGCGGGCGCCGGAGCCGTGGCCATAGCCGTCTGGGCAGACAGCGCGGCAAGCGAATCGTGCACGCGGGCAAGCTCATCGGCCTGCTCGGAAGTGAGCTGGTAGATGCCATCGGCAGTAGCGGCGTTAAAGGCGTCGAGTGCGTCGGAGGGACGGCCGGCGGCAGAAAGCGCCTGACCCATGCCGGCATTGAGCGCACGCGTGTCGTCGCGGGGGCCGGCAAAGTCGATAGCCGTGCGGTAGGTCTCCACGGCATCCGCCGGACGGCCGAGCTTAATGAAGCAACGACCGAGCTCGCCGAGTGCGGCGGCAGGAGCCGGATTGGCGCCGTCGATGGCAGCCTGACGGAAGGCAGTACCCGCGTTGGCATAATCGCCCGACTGGAACAGCGCATTGCCCAGGCCCAGATAGGCCTTGAACGGCGTGGCATAGGAAGCATCCTGCGTAGCAGCAGAGAACGCCTGGGCGGCCGTCGTGTAGTCGCCCACGGCGGCGAGCGCCTTGCCGCGGTTGGTGAGCAGCGCGCCGCGCTTGCCGTAGGTGCCGTCGTTGAGGGCAGCGGCGTAGGCCTCGGCGGCCTCGGCATACATGCCCAGGTGCATCAAGGCGTTGCCACGAAGGTGATCGGCCTCGCCCATAATCTCATCGGGAGTCTTTGCCGCCCCAAGCATCTGGGCTGCAGCGGAAAAATCACCCGCGCGGTAAGCGGCGCGGCCCTGTTGGATCAGCTGGCTATTCAAGGAAGTCCCCTTTACTCGTGAACGATCTCGACATGGACGATCTCGTCGCCGGCACGCAGCTGCGAAATCACATCGAGACCCTCGACCGTGGTACCAAAGACGGTGTAACCGGAATCGAGGTTATGCTGGGCGCCCAGGCAGAAGTAGAACTGCGAACCCGCGGAATCGGGGTCCATGGAGCGTGCCATGGCAAGGGCGCCATCGACATGGCTGTTGCGCGGATTGGTGGCAAACTCGCCCTTGATGCAGTAGCCGGGGCCACCGGTACCGGGCATGCCGTCGGGGCCCTCAAGACCGGCAGCGACATCGGCGCCGGACATATCGCGGGTATTGGGGTCGCCGCCCTGAATGACGAAGCCGGGAACATAGCGATGGAACTTAAGGCCATCGTAGAAACCCATCGTGGAAAGCTCGCAGAAGTTCGCGACATGAATGGGAGCGCCCTCGCCGTCAAACTTGACCTTGATGGTACCCTTCGACGTCTCGATTACGGCGCACTCGTCGCCGGCAAGCTGATACTCAGGCGTGTAGAGCTCTTTCTTAAAACCAAACATCTGGTTCCTTCCTCGTGCGTTTAAAGCATATTTGTACGAATTGTAGCAATAAGCACAGGCTTACATCAATTGCGCACGTAGGTTATGCCGACTATGGCGAACTAATTTTAGGAACGCTGCTGCGGCTTCCAGGAGCCCACGTTGGCGTCGTACTGATTAAGCGCGCTGTTGCCGCCCTGCGCGATGGGCGCCAGGATCTCGCTTTGGTGAGAACTCATCGACTCGCCATCGGGAATGGCCAGCGAGATGTCCCAACTCTGGCAGATCACGTCGACGCGCTCATACATCCACTCGGCAAGCTGCTTTAAGTGGGCAATGTCGTCCGCATAGACCGTATCGTCCTGGTACTTAAGGTTGCTGAGCTCATCTTGCGTCTTTTTAATCTGGTCGCGCAGGGCGTAAGCACTCTGCGACAGCTCCTGACGGGTGGACAGCGGCGTTCGGAGATAACCGTTGTTAAAGGAATCGATGACCTCGCCGATCTGGTCCTCGTCACCGTAGGACACGATGGTCTGATACAGACCGTCGAGTCTGGTATAGAGCTGGTCATCGGTGAGCACGGTTTCTTCCTGGACCACCTCGGCAGAATCGTCCTGCTTGGTATCGTCCTCAGTCGCCTCGCCCTTTTGGCGCGTGGGGAAGGTGGTCTGTGCAGCTTGGCCAAACTGGTCGTAGAAGCCAGGCATGACACCCATGGGATCGGTCGTCACGAACCAATAGGCACCGCCGCAAACGACGGCAAGGACCGCGATGACGATAAGCGGCTTGGGGATATGACGCTTGTGCTTGTGATAGGCGTCCTCGTCGGGATGCACCTTGCGCTTGGTTTTTTGAGCATCGTCATGCAGGGAAACCGGCGTGGGAATATCGACCTTGGGGATACCGAAATCCTTATCGAAAGCCGGCAGCACGCAGGTCTCGTTGGGATCGGCGGCGTCCGAAAGAACCGCAGCAGCCGAGGCCGGCGCATGAGGCACCTCGGTATCGATCTGCTCTTGCGTTAGGCGCGGAAAGCCCGCCGTGCGGCCCGCTGCTAGGTCGGATGCGGCCGCGTCCTTGGAGAGGATGCCCGGAGCGGGGCGTCCGCATTTGGGGCACGTACGATCATGCGGAGAAAGACGGGCACCGCAGCCCTCACAGAACACGAACTCGGTGTGCTCGGGACCATCGCCCGGACCCACATAGGCGTTGCAGTAGGGGCAGAACGAGGCGCCGTCCTCGATAGTCTTAAGGCAATGCGGGCAGATCACGGCATCCTCTTTTCGAAGCAATTCAAACAATCGAGGTTAGAGCATAACATCGCCACGGCCCCACAGGAGCAAGGCACCAATTCAACATCGCCAGGGCGCGTAGTTACTTCTTCTTTTTGCTTGGCATCGAGACTTTGATGCCTTGGGCGGACTTGGTCACGCGAGAGCGATTGGCTCCGGTACCCTTCTTTTTCTTGGGCTGGGCCTGGGCCACGCCCTCGAGTGCGCGGGCCTCGGCCTCGCGAACGATGCGGTCTTCGCGGCGCTGCGCCATGTCGGCGGCGAAGCGCTTGGCAAAACGCTCGGCCGTCGAACCCGTCGAGCTCACCTTGCCGCCACCGCGACCCAGGTGGACGCGCACACCGCGGCCAAAACCAGTTGCAGCATGACGACGACGCGGCTTGAGCAAATCCATCATCGTGGCGAGCTTAAAGAACACCGAGCAGGTAAAGACCACGATGACAGCCAAGATAACCATCTGGCCCATCGACAGGTTGGCAATAGACAGCAGCTCTGGGAATCCGATAACGCCCACCAGGATGCCGGCGACTACAAACACAAAGAGCACCACACGTAAGGGCTTGAGAGGCTGCGAGATGCGCCAGATTAGGCTGACGCTCGCCGCGCACGACGTAAGCAGGCACATCGTAGACAGCGTAAGCTGGGTAAAGCCAAACACGCGCGCCACAAAGATATCGAGCGCCGCAGCCAAAATGACCGCAATCGACGCCGGCAGTGCCCGCTTGAGCACGTTCGTCAGGAACGACCCCTTCACGCGAGCATTGTTGGGCTCCAAGCCCAACACAAAGCCCGGCGCGCCGATGCAGAAGAAGTTAATGAGCGTCATCTGGATGGGCTCGAAGGGGTACGGCGGCAGCGCGATACACAGCGCCGCCAGGCCCATCGAGAACAGCGTCTTGGTCAGGAACAGCGAGGCCGAACGCTGCAGGTTGTTGATGGAGCGACGACCCTCGGCCACCACGGCGGGCATCGAGGCAAAGTCGTTGTCGACGAGTACGATCTCGGCCACGTTGCGCGCGGCATCGGAGCCGGCCGCCATGGCGACGGAGCAGTCGGCCTCCTTGAGCGCCAGCACGTCGTTGACGCCGTCGCCCGTCATGGCCACGGTGTGCTCGCGGCGCTTGAGCGCCTGCACGAGCTCGCGCTTCTGCTGCGGGGTCACACGACCAAAGACATGGTAGCGGTCCACTGCGGCGTCGAGCTTGGCCGGCGTATCGAGCGTCGTGGCGTCCACATAAGCGTCCGCCCCCGGCACGCCCACCACGCGCGCGATCGACGACACCGTACGCGGGTCGTCACCACTGATCACGTTGAGGGTCACGCCCTGCTCGTTAAAGTAGCCGATGGTCTCGGCCGCCGAGGTGCGAATCTCGTCGCGGATGGTCACAAAGCCCACGGGCTCGGCCTCGCCCACCATATCGCCATCGGGCGTAAAGCCATCCACGCGCGCTACCACGAGCACGCGGCAGGTATCGGCAAGCTCGGCGACACGGTTCTCGACCTGCGAAAAAACACGATCAGAGAGCACAAACTGCGCCGCACCCATCACATAGGAGCCCTGCGCAAACGACGCGCCGCTCCACTTTTTGGAGGACGAGAACGGAATGACCGACAGCGGCTCAGACACCTCGACCGGGCGGTCGGCGTAATAGTTGAGCAGCGCCTGGCAGGTCTCGTTGGCATCGGCCGAAGTCGCACGCGCGACGTTAGCCAGCGCAAAATCGAGCACTGTGGTATCGACGGGAACAGCCGCCTCGTCCGAGTCCACGCCAAAGCCAACACCCTCAACAGGCAGCGGGTAGGTGCCCTCGACCTCCATACGACCCGAGGTAATGGTGCCCGTCTTGTCTAGGCACAGCACGTCGACGCGAGCGAGCGTCTCGATGCAGTAGAGCTGCTGCGCCAGCACCTTGCGGCGGGCCAGGCGCACCGTGGCGATGGCGAGCACCGACGAGGTCAGCAGCACCAGGCCTTGCGGGATCATGCCCAGCAGGGCGCCCACCGTGGACAGCAGCGCCGACGAAGGCACATGACCAGCCAACAGCTCGGAGAAGCACCACGAAAGCGCGCTATCGCCCGGGGTTCCCGCGGCATCCCACAGCTCGCTCACACTTGAGGCAAAGAGTGCCAGGCCGAGCGGAATCATAATGAGGCTCGCGAAGCGTACGATGGCGTTGAGCGCGTTCATGATCTCGGAATTGACCTTTTTGACGTACTTGGCCTCGTTATTAATTTTGTCCACGTAGTTGTCGGCGCCGACATGAATCACGCGGGCGCGCAGCAGGCCCGAGTCGATAAAGCTGCCGCTCATGAGCTCGGAACCGGGCTGTTTCTTGATAAGGTCGCTCTCGCCCGTCAGCAGGCTCTCGTTCACGAGAGCCTCGCCCGAAACCACCACGGCGTCGGCGGGAATCTGGTCGCCGCGCCCCAAGCGAATGATGTCGTCGAGCACGATCTGGTCCAAGTCGAGCTCCACCTCGGCGCCGTCGCGCACCGCGATGGCCTTCTTGGAGGTCAGCAGCGTGAGCTTATCAACCATCTTCTTGGAACGCATGGACTGAATGACGCCAATGGCGGTATTGAGGAACACCACGAACAGGAACGTCAGATTCTTAAACGAACCGGTCAAAATGACCAGGAACGCCAAGATCACGTTGATCAAATTGAACAGCGTGCAGAGGTTCTCGATGATGAGCTCTTTGACCGACTTGGTCTTGAGCTCCATGTTGCGGTTGATCTTACCGGCGGCGATGCGCTCCTCGACCTCGGCGGTCGAGAGTCCGCGCTCGATATCCGTTGCTGCCATACCACGTCCCATCACGTCGCGTCGGTATAAGAAAAACCGCCCGGACCATGCGAGGTTCGGACGGTCTTACGTTCGATGGTGCCCCATGTTGGATTCGAACCAACGGCCTTCTGCTCCGGAGGCAGACGCTCTAATCCCCTGAGCTAATAGGGCGAACGACTGGCATTATACCCAAGTGCGCCACGGGCTATCAAAATAAAAGAAAAAGCTTTGCAATTCCGAGGAAGACGCGGCGGAACGGCCCACTTTAGAAGGCAAAAGCGAGTCGGATAGTATAAACTCTCATGCACCATATATACACGACTCGCAATGCGGGCCGTTTTTGCAAAAGTTATCCATCGAGGTGAGAGGCACACCATGATTGCAATTCTAAAGCAGAGCGCCAGCGACGAGGCCGTCAGCCATATCGTCAGCTGGATTGAGAAAAAAGGCCTGAAGACCGACGTCTCGCGCGGCGAGAACGAGACGATTATCGGCCTGGTGGGCGATACGACCAAGATCGACCCGTTCCTGCTCGAGTCCATGGATGTCGTCGAGCGCGTGCAGCGCGTCTCCGAGCCGTTCAAGCGCGCCAACCGCAAGTTCCACCCCGAGGACTCCGTCATCGACTGCGGTCACGGCGTCAAGATCGGCGGCGACCAGTTCCAGGTCATCGCCGGTCCCTGCTCCGTCGAGGGCGAGAACCTCATCCGCATCGCACGCCGCGTGAAGGCCGCCGGCGCCACGATGCTGCGCGGTGGCGCCTACAAGCCCCGCACCTCCCCCTACGCCTACCAGGGCATGGGTCCCGCCGGCCTCGACCTGCTGTGCGAGGCGTCTACCGAGCTCGACATGCCGACCGTCACCGAGATCATGGACCCGCGCGACGTGCAAGTCTTCCTGGACAAGAAGATCGACGTTATGCAGATCGGCGCTCGCAACGCCCAGAACTTCCCCCTGCTCAAGGAGGTCGGCAAGACGCAGACCCCGATCCTGCTCAAGCGCGGCATGTCCGGCACCGTCGACGAGCTGCTTATGGCAGCCGAGTACATCATGAGCGAGGGCAACGACAACGTCATCCTGTGTGAGCGCGGCATCCGCACCTTCGAGACCCGCACCCGCAACACCTTCGACCTCAACGCCGTGCCGGTGCTGCACCACCTGTCGCACCTGCCCGTTGTCGCCGACCCCAGCCACGCCACCGGTTACACCCGCTATGTTGAGCCCATGGCGCTCGCCGCGACTGCATGCGGCGCCAACGGTCTGGAGATCGAGGTCCACGACGACCCGAGCCACGCTTGGTCCGACGGTGCTCAGGCCCTCACCCCCGCCCAGTTCGACGATACCATGCGCCGCATCCGCGCCATCCGCGAGGTCGTCTGCCAAGAGACCGTTTAGGAGTAGCCCATGGGTACGGTGAGAAACGCACGCGTTAACCAGGGCGGCCCCAAGTGCGCCGGCATCGTCGGCCTTGGCCTCATCGGCGGCAGCTTTGCCCGCGGCTATGCGCAGGCGGGCGTCCGAGTGCTGGCCTGGGACCCCGATGACGATGTCATGACAGCCGCCAGCATGGGAACCGTTGCCGGCGAGCTCAACGACGAGACGCTCGGCGAATGCGACATCATCGTCCTGGCTTGCTACCCCGAGGCCTGCATCGAGTGGCTCGAGGCGCATGCCCAGGCCCTCGCCGACGCCACCGACACCGAGGCCATCATGGGCCCCGTGGTGATCGACACGGTGGGCGTGAAGGGCATCGTGTGCGAGCGTGCCTTTGAGCTCGCCCGCGAGCACGGCTTTTACTTTGTGGGCGCGCACCCCATGGCGGGCACCCAGTTCTCGGGCTACGCACACTCCCGCGCCGACCTGTTCCAGGGCGCGCCACTCGTTCTCGTGCCACCTGCGGTGAACGATGCCCTTAAGCTGGAGCTTTTGGGCCAGGTGCGCGAGATGGTGCGCCCCTTGGGCTTTGGTAAGTTCAGCGTGACCAGCGCCGCCGAGCACGACCGCGTCATCGCGTTTACAAGCCAGCTTGCGCACGTGGTATCCAACGCCTACGTAAAGAGCCCGACCGCCCAGGTCCACCACGGCTTTTCGGCCGGTAGCTACCGCGATCTCACCCGCGTGGCGCACCTCAACCCGCAAATGTGGTCCGAGCTCATGATCGACGACGCCGATGCGCTCGCCTTCGAGATCGACCATCTGATCGAATCGCTCGGCGCCTACAGCCGCGCCCTTAAGGACCGCGACCAGCGCCATCTGGAGAATCTCCTTGCCGAGGGCGACCGCATCAAGCGCGCGCTCGACGACGAGACCTCCCACTAGACCACCCATCACGCCAGGTCGAAAGGACCGAAGCTTATGGCGATTACCATCGATATCGACACCGCACGCCCCTACCAGGTGCATGGGGGCACGTTTTTGCTGGAAGAGGCCGGCCCGCTCGGTCGAGCCACCGCCGGCGGCGCGCGCGCCGTCATCGTGACGGACACCAA
>WGSQ01000160.1 GCA_014871605.1 Collinsella sp.
AGATTGCCGCCTATCGGCGCTTGCAGCGTCGAGCCGTTACGCGGTGTGGTAAAACCGCGTAACTTCATCGTAGCAGCACGTTTGCGGGCGGCGGATGCTCGTCTCCTGTCGCCCGCTCACCGAGGCCCGACAATTGCCTTAATATCTTAAGGACCTCGATTTGTCCAAGACTGAGCGAAGGAGCTCATCATGAGCGACGGAAAGAAAAAGCTTTCCTTCTTGACGGTCATCTCGACCATCATCTGCGTCGTCTTCGTTTGCGAGGCCGCCGCACCTGCTGCTGCCATTGGCAACCAGCAGTTCTTCTGGTGGATCTTCCTGATTCTGACCTTCCTGCTCCCTTATGGCATGGTCGTTGCCGAGCTCGGCACTACCTATGACGGCGAGGGTGGCATTTACGACTGGGTACGCGATGGCCTGGGCGACAAGTGGGGCGCCCGCATTTCGTACTACTACTGGGTTAACTACCCGCTGTGGATTGCCTCGCTGGCCACCATGTTCCCTGACATTTTGGGTATGGTCTTTGGCGTCGAGTTCAATCTGATTGCCAAGATTGGTATCGACCTTGCCTTTGTGTGGATCGTCTATCTTATGGGTCGCTCCAAGGCTGCCGACTCCGAGTGGGTCCTGAACGGCGGCGCCATCATCAAGGTTGCCGTTGCCGTTATCGTCGGCGCTTTGGGCATCTGGTACGCCATGGAGAACGGCTTTGCGAACGATATGTCCGCTGCCACCTTCTTGCCCGAGCTCACCAACACCAACGCGCTTGGCTACCTGTCGATCATCATCTTTAACTTCATGGGCTTCGAGGTCATTTGCACCATGACCGACGATATGGCCGATCCCGCTCGCGATATCCCCAAGGCTATCATCGTCGGCGGCCTGTCCATCGCCGTGATCTATCTGTTCGCTGGCTTTGGCATCGGCGCTGCTGTGTCGGCCGATTCCATCGATCCCGACTACGGCATGATTTACGCTGTCCAGACTATTGTGGGCGATTCCATGATCTTTAAGGTCATCTGCATCGCCTTCCTGATCACGCTGTTCGCCAACATGGCTGCCTGGTCCTTCGGCGTCAACTCCGTTGCTCGCTATGCTGCCGAGCATGGCAACATGCCCAAGGTCTTCACCTCGATGATCTCGGATGACGACATGCCCAACGGCGCCAACCTGGTCAACGCCATCGTTGCCTCCCTGGTGCTGTGCCTGCAGCTGGTTCCCATCGACGCCATCTCCAACGGTGTCTTCTGGATGCTCTTCGGTACCTCCGTTGTCTTCCTGCTGCTGACCTACATCCCGATGTTCCCGGCATTCCTCAACCTTCGTAAGAACGACCCCAACCGTGAGCGTATCTTTACGTTCCCGTTTAAGGGAGCCATGATGAAGGTCATGCTGGCTATTCCCTGCATCGAGCTGATTCTGGCTATCGTTGCAACGCTGATTCCGTTCTCTGTCGATGAGATTGGCGATAAGGTCCCGATGATCGTCATCTTCATCGTGCTCTTGCTTATTGGCGAGGTTGTCCGCGTCGTCAGCGCTAAGGGCCGCGAGACCGAGTACAAGGGTCTCACTCCCGAGCTGGCTGCTCAGCGCCTCGCTGAGGAGTCCGAGGAGGACTAGAGCACCCGGATTCGGGGCTCCAACCTTCCTCGCGTACCAACGTACGCTTCGTCGGGCTTGTCGCTCCCGACTCGGGACGTTCTAGCCTCTTCGGAGGCGTGCCCAAGCAACAGGTTTGCTAACCTTTCTCTGAGGCGGGTGTGAGCTATTGCTCCGGTAACCACCGCCCGCCCCAATCTCTCTTCCGTATCCTTCGTGCGTTTTGTCTCCGTGCACCGGGTTACGTCGTCGCTTGCCGGTGCGACATCCGTGAAAACCGGTGCCAGGCGCCCCGACCTTTGCCAGGGAACGGGCGCCTACCATCTCTTGGTTTTAGGCTGAGGGTAACCCGCCCGCAGCAAGCGATCGTTCGATTTGGAGGAAATCTTATGCGTACGATCACCGAGTCCGAGTCCACCCCTAAGGCCGATGGCTTTTTTATGCCTGCTGAATTCGCCCCGCAGGATCGCGTGTGGATGGGTTGGCCCCATCGCACCGACACTTGGGCCCATGGTGCCAAGCCGGCCCAGAAGCAGTATGCCGCCATCGCTCGCGCTATTGCCGAGTTCACCCCGGTCACCATGTGCGCCAACCAGGCCGACTACGCCAACTGCAAGGCCGCCTTTGAGGAAGACGAGAACGTCACCGTTATCGAGATGACCACCGACGACGCTTGGTTCCGCGACACCGCTGCCACTTTTGTTATCAATGGCAAGGGCGATAAGCGCGCCAACCACTGGCACTTCAACGCCTACGGCGGCCTCGTCGACGGCCTCTATTTCCCGTGGGACAAGGACGAGCAGATTGCCCTTAAGATGGCTGAGCTTTCCGGCTGCCGTCGCTATCGTCCCGATGACATGATCCTCGAGGGCGGTTCCATTACCGTCGACGGCGAAGGCACTGTGGTCGTGACCGACCAGTGCCTGCTTTCCCCAGGCCGCACCTGCTCTGCGGTTCTGGAGGAGGAAGAGGATCCCGAGTCCATCTGGCCCAAGTTCAAGAGGAAGTTTGAGCCCTGGAGTGAGGAACTTCGCGCCTATATGGACGAGCACCTCAAGGATTACCTGGGTGTCGAGAAGGTCATCTGGGTTAAGGAGGGCATCGACCCCGAGGAGACCAACGGCCACATCGATGATGTCGCTACGTTCATCGCTCCGGGCGTCATGGCTTGCATCTGGACCGACGATCCCGAGTATCCGTTCTACGAGCAGTGCCACGCTGTCTACGAGACCCTCTCCAACGCCGTTGACGCCAAGGGCCGCAAGATGAAGGTCTACAAGCTCTGTATGCCTGTGAACCCGCTGTTCATGGACCAGGCTTCCTGCGACACCATCGATGCCGACGAGAACGCCGAGCCGCGCGTTGCCAACGAGCCGCTGATCGCCTCCTACATGAACTACCTGGTCACCAACCACGGCGTTATCGTCCCGCAGTACGGCGACGAGAACGATCAGCTTGCCGTTGACACGCTCCAGAAGATCTACGACGAGGTCTGGGGCGAGGGCGTCTACAAGTGCGTCGGCGTTCAGTCCGAGCAGGTCGTCTTCGGTGGTGGAAATATCCACTGCATTACGCAGCAGGAACCCTCGGCGTAACTGTCTGTCTTCCCGAGGCACGGCACCTTGCCCTTCAATCGTCGGGCATGACCCTTAAGGTCTATGCCCTCCTCTTTCGCGGGAATCTGCCGCACCTCAGAAACCCAGCCGGTCAAGCGGACCGACGTAGCTAGTTACCGCATTAGTCATTGGTGCCAACCTTGGCAACGATGCAGGTCGAAAAACGTCAGCGAAAACCCGCCAGAGCGAGCAAGGTGCCTTGAAGCGAGGCGGCATTGACCTTTTGGTCATGCCGTCGAAGCTGAAAGGCAGATTGCCGTTCTGGCGGGTTTGCAGCGTCGAGCAGTTACGCGGTTTGGTAAAACCGCGTAACTAAATCGTCGCCTGCGCGACCAGGGACAAGAACCGCCTGCGCGCGGTGCTGCTCGAGTCCTGCCCGGCCCTCGAGGCCGCGGTCGACCTGTCGGACCGGCGGTGGCTGGAGCTGCTCGCCGGGTTCGGCGGGGCGTGGGGGATCGCCCGCTCCGGGGCCGAGGGCCCGCGGGCCGAGGCCGCCGGGGAGGCCGCGGCCGCCTCCACCGCGCCCCCGCCGGCGCTCGTCGAGGCCGAGAACAGGCAGGTCAGGTTCCTGGCCGCCCGGATATCGGAGGCCCTCGACGAGGCCGGGGCCCTCGAGGCCGAGACGGCGGCGCTGCTCGAGGGCGACGAGACCTACGCGTGCCTGCTCACCGTGCCCGGCATCGGCCCGAGGACCGCGGCGCAGCTCGCGGTGTCGGTCGACATCGGGAGGTTCCCGGACCACGACCACCTGGCCTCGTGCTGCGGCATAGCCCCGAGGGTGAGGAGCTCCGGAACGTCGGTGAGGTCGGTCAGGGCGTCCAGGCGCGGCGACGCGAGGCTCAAGTCCCTGCTGATCTTCTCGTGCAACAGCCTGGTGAGGTCCTCGGGGCGCTACGGCGAGTACTACCGGGCCTGCAGGGCGCGGGGCATGGGGCACGGGCGGGCGCTCAAGGCCGTCGCGAGGAAGCGGCTCAGGGCGATATACGCCGTGATGCGCGACCGGGTGCCCTACCGGGAGTAGCCCCGACGGTTGACAAAACTATAGGAACACCCAA
>WGSQ01000161.1 GCA_014871605.1 Collinsella sp.
GGTTATTGGCGGCACCGATAGCGTGGAAGTCGCCGGTAAAGTGCAGGTTGATATCCTCCATGGGGATGACCTGAGCCCAGCCGCCGCCGGCAGCACCGCCCTTAACGCCAAAGACGGGGCCGAGCGAAGGCTCGCGCAGGGCCACGGCACTCTTGACGCCGCGACGACGCAGGCCATCGGCCAGACCGATGGTCGTGGTGGTCTTGCCCTCGCCCGCAGGCGTGGGGTTGATGGCGGTCACGAGGACAAGCTTGGCCTGGTGATCAGTCGGCTCGTTGAGCAGTGAATAGTCGACCTTAGCCTTGTCGAAGCCGTACGGAATAAGGTGCTTAACGTCGACGCCGGCGTTCTTGGCCACCTCGGTAATAGGCAGCGGCGTGACAGAACGTGCGATTTCGATGTCAGTAGGCATGGGCGGTCCTTTCGTTACCGAATGAGAAAAAGACCAATTCAGCATAGCACGGGCGCGCAATAGTAAAACGCCCATAACCGATGAACGGCGATATGTTTACCCGATGCCCAGCGATAGTCCAACAGCCCGCCAAAACAAAACGCCCTAAACGGTAGGTTCAATCCCCAGGTGCTCAAAGGTGCGGAGGGTTGCCTGACGGCCCTGCGGCGTACGAATCATCAATCCGCACTGCAGCAAATAGGGCTCATAGACATCCTCGAGCGTGCCCGGGTCCTCGCCCACCGCGCTGGCAAGGGTCGTAAGTCCCACGGCGCGACCGGAGAACGTCTTGGCGAGCGTCTCCAAAATGCGAATATCCATCCAGTCCAGACCGAGCTCGTCGATCTCGAAGAACTCGAGCGCCTGGCGACAGATATCGAGCTCGATGGGGCCGTTGCCGCGCACCTGTGCGTAATCGCGCACGCGCTTGAGCAGACGGTTGGCAAGACGTGGCGTGCCGCGCGAACGCGAGCCGATCTCGAGTGCACTGGGATGGTCGATCGTCACGCCCAGGATAGTCGCCGAGCGCGTCACAATCTGCGCGAGCTCCTCGACCGTGTAGTAATCCAGGCGATATGAAATGCCAAAGCGGTCGCGCAACGGGCCGGTCAACATGCCTGAACGGGTCGTTGCCGCCACCAGCGTAAACTTGGGGATATCCAAGCGAATCGAGCGCGCCGCCGGACCCTTGCCAATCACGATATCGAGGGCAAAGTCCTCCATCGCGGGGTACAGGACCTCCTCGACCGAACGGTTGAGGCGGTGGATCTCGTCGATAAACAGCACATCGCCCGGCTGCAAGTTAGTAAGGATGGCCGCCAGGTCGCCCGTGCGCGCGATGGCAGGGCCACTCGTGGTCTTGATCTGAGCGCCCAGCTCGTTGGCGATAACGGTGGCCAGCGTGGTCTTGCCCAGGCCCGGAGGACCCGAGAAGATCACGTGGTCGAGCGTCTCGCCACGGCTCTGCGCCGCTTCGATCAACACGCGCAGGCTCTGCTTGATGTGCTCCTGGCCGCAGTAATCGTCCAGGCGCTGAGGGCGCAAAGTGCGGTCGACATCGAGATCCTCGGCCGTCAGCTCCGAGCCCACCATGCGCTCGCCGTGCGCCATGGATGCCGCCGGCGAGTTACCGGGCGTCGCCCACAAGTCCTGAGAGTCATCGGCTTCCCACATCACGCATCCATTCCGAGTCGCTTAAGCGCCGCGCCGAGCAGATCCTCGACACGCATATTCTGCCCATCATACCCGCTCAGGGCAACATCGGTCTCCTGCGGGCTAAAGCCCATGGAAAGGAGTGCCGCACGGGCATCGTCGATCGCCGAGGGAGCGGCAGCGGGCACGGGCATCGCAACCTGTCCGGGAATCACGTCGACCGGCACAAAGCCCTTATCCTTGGCAAAGGTGCTCTTGAGTTCCAGGATCAGGCGCTGAGCTGTCTTTTTGCCCACACCGGGTACCTTGGCCATGCCCTTGTCGTCCTCGGCCATCACCAGCGAATACAGCTGCCCCACGGTATAGGTGGAAAGCACGGCAAGCGCCAGGCGCGGGCCAACGCCCGAAACGGACACGAGCCGGTCGAACATCGTGCGCTCATCCTTTGAGGAAAAACCGAAAAGTGTCATGGCGTCCTCGCGCACCTGCATACGCGTGTAGAGACGGACCTCGCCGCCGGGCGTCGGCAACGTGGCCGCAGTGCTGCCCGAGATGCCGAGTTCAAAGCCAACGCCCGACACATCGACGACAGCAGAGCTCATCGTGGACTCGACAAGCGTTCCGTGGAGCTGGGAAATCATCAGTATCCGGTTCCTCTCTGTTGATAGAACTCGCCACCGGTGAGGGCGCGGGTGCGGCTGAGGTTTACGTGGCAGATGGCGCAGGCCAGGGCATCGGCGGCATGGTCGGGATGCGGGTCGTGGTCGAGCTGTGTTAGCGTGCGTACCATATAGGCGACCTGCCGCTTGTCCGCGGCGCCGGTGCCCACCACAGCCTGTTTGATCTGCATGGGCGTGTACTCGCCAATCTCGAGCGCGCATTCCGAAAGCGCTACGAGTGCAGCACCGCGGGCATGCGCCGTGGGGATGGCCGAACGAACGTTGGCGCCAAAGTAGATGCTCTCGACAGCAGCTGTGTCGGGTCGATAACGCTCGACGACATCCTTAAGGTCACGGGCGATATGCGACAGGCGCACCGCAAGCGGGCTGCCCGCGCTGGTCTCGATGCAACCGTAGGCACGGCAGCGAACCTCGCCACGCCGCTCCTCGATAATCCCCCAACCCGTATGAGCCAAACCGGGGTCAATGCCCAAGATAACCAAGCCGACCTCCCCTCGCCACAAGCACAGCGCAAGACAGGGCCCCGCGCATCATTCACGAACGTCTGTTCTAGAATAACACAACGGGGCCAAGATGCTTAGTTGAAGTATCGGGGTTGGAAGCGAATCCTATCCCATAGTTAGTTCTGCGAGAAAAAGGGGAACTGCCTCGGATCTACTGGCGGGTGCGGCATCGGGCCACCCTGGGGACTACCTTGCGAGCCGCCCTGACCGCCCATCATCTTATCGATGGCGTCCTGAACCTCGCCCTCGAACTTTTTCATTCCCTCGTGTAAACGACGCTGACCGTCCTCAGAGCGCAGCTCCTCCATCTGCTCGGGCGAAATGCCCAACAGGTCACCCAATATGCCCATCATCTCGCCACGCATGCGCTCGCTTGTATCCTCGTCGGCAAAGCGGTTCACCTCGGCGCGCGCCAGCGCATCGACCGTCATGCGTTCCTTGCCGCTCAGCCCCAGGTCGGACCACGCGAGCATGTACGGCCAGGCGCGCTCAACAAACGAACGGGCCGAGACGATCGGTGCCATCGGCAACATGCGGCGGGCAGCCTCACCCTGTCGAACGAGCATCAGCAGCAGCGAGCAGGCCTCAGGCTTGCCAGCGGCCATCGGGATGTCGTCGAAAGATCGATTGCGGTCCACGTGCGCCTCGAGCGCGCCATCGACCTCACCCGGCTCAAGCCCGCCGAGCAGCTGTGCCGCACGGTCGAGCATATCGACCGAACCGTCGAGCGTCGAGAGCGCCTGCGCCAGCACGCGCTCCATATAATCTTCCACTGCGTTGAGCGTCACGAGCTCTTGGGGCACCACGGCAGACGTGCGGTTGCGCACACGCGCCACAAACTCAAGCGTCGACAGGTACACATCGCCAAAGGGCGCAAAGTCGCCCTGGTAGCCGCCGCAAAGCGCCGGCGCCGCCAGCGCGTACTCGGTTTTGGACAGCGGGCTCAGCGCCATCGCACCCAGCTCGAGCGCCGTATCCTCCAGCATCAGGCCCAGCGTGCGCGAGCGCAGGCGCTCGGCATCGCCCGCCGACACGTCGCGATCGAGCACGCGCGCCGCATCCGGTGCATCGCGCTCGACGGTGCGAATGTGCAGACGCTCGGCGATGGCGCGGACGGCGGCACAGCGGGCAGCCTCGGCTTCTTCCTGCGCCGGCGTAAAGATACGGTTGCGCCCCAGCACCAGGCCAATCACATTGCGCGGGCCCAGAGCGTCGACGGCCAGCGCCGCCAGCAGGGACGACGGCAAGTCACCCTCGAGTGCCACCACAGCACGCGACGCACCGTGGGCTCGGGCGTTGTCGCGCACGGCGAGCACCAGCGCCTGCCACAGCCACTCCTCGGAACGGAACTCGGGCAGTTCGTGATCCTCCAGGGCATCGAGCATCACGCCGCGCTGAATCTCCTGAACCAGCAGGCTCTCCTCAAAGCACGGCGCCTGGGCCACCACGCGACCGCAGTCGTCGCGCACAAACG
>WGSQ01000162.1 GCA_014871605.1 Collinsella sp.
AGACGTGCCGCCAGGCCCCGGGCCGCCCCGGAGGCCGGCCCTCGGCATGGCGTTCGGGCTACAGCCCGATGAGCCCCCTGAGTCCAGGGTGGGAGAGCGCCATCATCGCAGCCATGATGACCACGAGGACGACGTCTGCGGCGATCAGACAGTTCCTCGGCCATTTTCCCAGCTCGACATTCCGATGGTTGAAGGACATCTTCCAGATGAAGACCAGCAGGATGCAGACCGTGTTGATGAGCACGAAGCCCACGAGCGCGGCGAGGAGCACGATGGCGCGTATGCCGCCGTCGATGCCGAGCGCGCCCATCGCGGAGGTCGAGAACCCGACGCCGCCGTTGAAGGCGAGCACGACCGCCGCGAACACGCCGAGGATCGCGATGTACTCCATCCTCGTCTTGTCGAGGCGCTCGTCGAACTCCCTTTCCAGCTCTGCGCGTTTCTGGTCCGCCTCGTCCCTTTCCGCTTTCACTTCGGCGATTGCCGCTTTGAATGTGCGCATGGCCTGCTGCTGTTCGATGTCGTGGCTCAGCCTCGTCTTTTCCAGGTCGATGTGGTCGGCGAGTTTGAGGACACTTTTCGCCTGGTCACAAAATCCATGTTTCGTCAGGTTGTCATGGATGATGCGAATGTTCTCGGCGAGGCAGTTGACCGAATAGGGGACCCCTTCGTCCAAGTCCCCAGGGGACTGCCCGAGTGCATTGAATACCAGGTCGCAGATGTCGGCATATCTATGGCGATAGGGCTCGCTCCCCCCATATAGCTTTACGAAGAAGTTCGAGGCTCGGCGGATGTCATCCTGGGAGAGCACCGCAGCATCATCCGTGCTGGCGAGGGATTCGAGCATGTCGCGGAGAGCCTTGCGTTTCTCTGCGTCGTCGCTGCCTGCGTTTATTGGGGGAACTTTCAGGGGTGGCTTCGAAAGAGTCCCAATCTTGCTGGTGAGCAGAGAGAGAGGGCCCTTTCGAAGTTTTCGGCCGCCTTTGCGTAGTCTTGCTCGGTCACTCAGAGACCTCGCTAGCGCACTGCATGATCAATTCATTTGGGATGATTCCCTTGTGTAGGCGCTTCTGGTTGTAGATGACGTCCCACGGAGACCCCTCGGCGTGTGAGATCCTGACGAGCTCCCATGGGGATTTCTCGGCGAGCATGTCCACCCCCGCATCCAGAAACGGGCGGATGGAATCATTTATCTCGGTGTCGAACTCGCGTTTTATCGGGAAGCCGCCGCAGTCAGAGAACTTAACGTAGACATCTCTGATGACCGGGCCGTAGGGCCATGCCTCAAACTGGTCGGCGAATAGCAGCTCGCCGGTCTCGCTCGCGTGTATGACTTGCAGGAAGTAAAGAATCTTCTGGAGCTGAAGATTGCTGATTGGCGTGTCGTGGCGATATCGCCTGCTGACGGCGTACTCGGCGATTTCCATCGCACAGTACTCTGTCCCGATTTGGACTTTCATCTGTTTCCTCCTTTCCCAAATCATACCAGTGATGTGCTTCCCATCTGCGCTTATCGTGATAAAAGCATCTCAGCTCGCCCGGACAAAAAACGGACGGTCCCTCCAGCGGGGGTTCCGGTCTCGGACGCGCCCCCTAGTCCTCCACGGCCCCAGCACCAGGGCGAACGGCACGTGCAGCAGGAACGCCATGAGCACGAGCGCCGTGACCGCAATGCCCAACGCCCATTTCACGTCTTCGCCAATCACTTCATCTCCTTCCGCTCGAACCTGCAGAAGCGCGCACATGCGCCCAAGGTCGCTACCGTGTATCTCGCGATCACCACATCCCTCGCTAATGGCGCGCGTGGCCCTGCGGTCGGCGAGCCCGGACTCGAGCACCCAGCTGACCACCGAGCAGATCGAGGGGTTCTGCCCCAAGGCGTCCGAGGCGCTCGAAGAGGCCGAGGCCGACGCGCTGGCCTACCTCGACTTCCCCTACGAGCACCACGTGAGACTTCGCACCAACAACGTGCAGTAGCGCGCCAACCGCGAGCCCAAGCGCCGCGGCTGCGTGGTGCAGGTCTTCCCCAGCAGGAAGTCGCTCATCAGGATGATGGGAGCGGTGTTCTCAGAGATGGACGAGGGCTGGGCCGGACGCCGCCAGTTCAACGAAGACCCCATCGGCAGGGCCGTCGCGGGCGCCAAGGCGACCGCGCCTGCCTACGCGGGCCCTGCCGCCGAGCACGCGGCCGGGATCATCGCGCTCGTCGCGGCCGGTAACCCCGTTGTCGGCAGGAAGGCGGCGTGACATAGGCTAGAATGACGGCATTCTAGATGATTCTCGGTTCCTCGGGCAGCCTGCGGCCACCCTCGAGAACCGAGCCCTACATCATGATTCGCGACACTACCATACTGTTAATAAGCGAAAGGGGCTTGCGATGCGTAAGTCAGCAAGATACTTGGGGCGGGATGTTGGGCTTAACGCAGAGGAGGTGAATGTCTGGCTGAAGGAAGAAGGCTACCTCGAAGGCGAACCTGGAGATTATAGGGTCACCGAGAAGGGGCGTCCTTATGCCACGCAGAGGCACTGGGAAACCGGAAGCCCTAATCATGCTGGCTATGTTTCCACGTCATGGAAAGAGGAAATCCTCAATGAAATTGGCCCGCTTTCCCCGGAACGCAGACGTGAGCTTTCTGATTCGGTTGCAGCCAATCGCGCCGAAAAGAAAAGGCAGAGAGAAGAGTGGGAGGCATCGCTTGCGGCAAATGGCGATGACAGTCTTGATGACGGCCAGCGCGATGGCAATGATGCCTCCGATTCGAACGGTGGCAAGGTGGCGGCTGCTGCGATTACCGTAATTGCCGTTAGCTTTCTGGCGGTGAAAGGTGCTCAAGCGGCAAAGCCTCATGTCGAAAAATGGTGGCGTGAGACCGCGCGTCCAAAGATTGTCAAGACAAAGAAAAACGTTATGGCGAAGTTCAAGGGAGTATCTGACGAGCAGGGCGAGGAGGCTGATCCTAAGACAACGGAGAAGACAGCAGATTAACCTTTAGCGCCTTTCAGTGGCGAGGAGAAGCAGCACGCTGCGCCCTCACCCACGCAAGATGTCGTCCATAATTGCGAACCTCACTGCTTTGATCGAGTGGTCGTTGCCGTCGGGGATGCCCTCAAGCCACGTCCCGTCGCAGTCGTGGTCGTGGTCGTACTTCTTGAGCCTGGACTTCTCATGCGCCAGCGGGCAGCGCACCGGGTCGATGCAGATTTTGCGCACCCTGCCAGCACTCGTAGGAGAGCCGCCTCGTGTTGCTCTTGGGCACGAGCCTCACCTGCAGCCCCACCTTGCGCCGCACATGGCCATCGACTGCTTGCATTCGGGCGTTTCGCCGCACCAGATCAGATCGCCGTGCAGGTATACGTCCCCGCCGGGCTCGTCCGCGTAGGCGTACAACTGGGTGAATAGCATCACCACAGTATTTATGGCGAGGAAGGCCACAAGCAAAGGCGCAAGAAATACAATACACGACGCACGACGCTCCACCAACCAACCGCCATTCAGGGACACATTCGGCCAACTGCGCACTAAACAAAGCGGGGTCCGGAGCGCTAGTCCGGGACCCCGCTTTGTTTCGCAAGGGCTGCTACCTCTACTGCCCCTGCGCGCGGTAGCGGGCCTCGGTGGCCTCCTTGGCCGGGCGCCACCAGGCCTCGTTGGCGACGTACCAGTCGATGGTGGCCCTGAGGCCCTCGGCGAAGTCGGTGTGCGTCGGGCGCCAGCCGAGCTCGGTCTGCAGCTTGGTGGAGTCGATGGCGTAGCGGCGATCGTGGCCGGGGCGGTCGGCGACCCAGTCGAAGTCCTCGGGGTCGCGTCCCATGGCCGCAAGGATCATGCGCAGCACGGTGATGTTGTTCTTCTCCCCGTCGGCGCCGATGAGGTAGGTCTCCCCCATGCGGCCCTTCGTGAGGATGTCCCAGACGGCCGAGGAGTGGTCCTCGGTGTGGATCCAGTCGCGGACGTTCTCGCCCTTCCCGTAGAGCTTGGGGCGGACGCCGTCGATGATGTTCGTGATCTGCCTGGGGATGAACTTCTCCACGTGCTGGTAGGGGCCGTAGTTGTTGGAGCAGTTGGAGATCGTGGTGCGCAGGCCGTAGGTGCGGGTCCAGGCGCGGACCAGCATGTCGGAGGACGCCTTGGTGCTCGAGTACGGGCTGCTCGGGTGATACGGCGTCTCCTCGGTGAACTTGGCGGGGTCGTCGAGCGCCAGGTCGCCGTAGACCTCGTCGGTGGAGACGTGGTGGTAGCGGATGCCGTA
>WGSQ01000163.1 GCA_014871605.1 Collinsella sp.
TCGTTATGCCACGCGAGACCAATGCCGCCAAACGCGAGCGCGCCGTTGAGGTGTGCGAGCGCCTCAACCGCCGCTATGGACCGGTCGAGTGTTTCTTGGACCACGAGAATCCTTTTCGGCTGCTGATTGCAGTGCTGCTCTCGGCTCAAACGACCGATGCACAGGTCAACAAAGTGACGCCGCGGCTGTTTGCCCAGTGGCCCACGCCCGAGGCCATGGCGGGGGCGAGCGTGGCCGATGTGGCGGATACCATCAAGTCGCTCGGCTTTTATAAGAGCAAGGCCAAGCACGCCGTGGAGGCCGCGCAGATGATCGTTGCCGACTACGGCGGCGAGGTCCCGGCCGACATGAAGGAGCTCGTCGAGCTGCCGGGCGTGGGGCGCAAGACGGCGAACATCGTGCTCAACGTGGGATTTGGCATTGTTGAGGGCATCGCGGTCGATACGCACGTCAACCGCATCGCGCACCGCCTGATGCTGAGTCCCAAGACGCACGCCAAAGAGCCGCTCAAGACCGAGCAAGATCTGCTCAAGATTCTGCCGCACGAGTATTGGGAGTCGGTCAATCACCAGTGGATCACCTTTGGCCGCGAGATTTGCGACGCCCGCAAACCCAAGTGCGACGAGTGCCCGCTGGCGGATTTGTGCCCCAGCGTGCGCGTGATGGGGTAGGGCTCGGCACGTTTTGCCGGCGTCCGAAGACGGCGGCTAATGTTGCGCAACACATTTGGGCCGCGAAGGCTCAATATGATGGCGACAGATGCCGTTTGTTGTGAGGGGATGCCCGAATATGTTTTGCACCAAGTGTGGCTCCGAGATGCCCGACGGAACCGATTTTTGCACGAACTGCGGGGCACGCATGGGCGCCGCTTCTCCGGCTGCCGCGCCTGCTGAGCCCGCGCCGATGCCGGCGGCAGGGATGCCTCCCGTGCAGAAGAAGTCGCATAAGCGCGCGGTGATTGTCGGCATGTGCGTGGTGGGCGTGCTGGTGGCGGGCGGTGCCGCTCTGGCGCTGACCGGCGTACTGGGTCCGCTTGGGCAGGGCAGCTCATCGCAGGTTACGGTGCTGGGGTCCGACGAGGGTTCGGCCGAGCATAAGGACAAGGGAAGCGCCAAGGAGAAGCCTACCGCCGACGAGGACGAGGCGGATGAGCCCGAGCAGACGGGCAGCAGTGTAAAGGTTGACCTCAACGACCAGGCAACCTATGCCGCCGCAAACCTGTTTCTGTCGAACTTTACGGAGGAGGACTTTGGCTACAACAAGAATGACCCGAGTTCGCTGTTTGACGTAACGGATGGCTTGTCTGCAGAAGAGCAACGCGACATGACGTTTTTCATCTTTAACCATTTTCTTGACAACGGCTCAAAGCGCGTAGAGCGGGGAAGCGACATCGGCGGGAAAAGATACGGGTTTAAAATCGCGATAGATGCCGTACATAGCGAAATGAATCGCCTTTTTGGAATGACGCTTTCCGATGACGAAATGCAGTTTGATGACAATGAGGGGAAGTACGACGAAGTTATTCAGGCGCTTGGGACGAGGGCTACGGTCCAAGACGGATACCTTTATTTCAACGAAGAACACGGGGTTGCGAAAATAGCCGTTCCGGCAATCGTTACAGCGGCGGAGGACCTTGGAAACAACACGTACCGCCTGACATTTGAGGCATATGTTGCGCAGAGCTATAACGGTGGCCCATCCCCGCTGGTCTCGGATGTCCCCGAGAGCGTTTACGGGCTGCCTGCCGATCAGCTGAAGGCGACGATTGGAGTCGACTCTACGTCTGCGATGTCCGGAACTGCCGTGGTAAAGGTCGCCGCCGGTGACGGTGCTCCTGCCTTCGCCCTGCAAAGCATTAATTACGACTAGATTTCGGAATTAGAATTTGTCTCCATCACGCCAGGCGGCTCGTCCGTCTGGCGTTTTTGTTGCGGGGCTGGGCGTACGCTTGAGCTGGAGTATATGTTGCCTCCCGCTGCCTCATGCAAAAATGTGTTGCTAATTTAGAAGCCTATGCAAGCGCGCCGAAGTTGTGGCGTGCTGGCGTAGCATGAGCAAAAAAAATCAAGCAATGGAGGACAACGTGGCGACATCGAAGACGCGAGAGCTTGAAGATTACTTTGAGCGCATCGTGCGCACGCGCGAAGGTGACCTACCTGGTCGTCGCAAAGGCGACGAATACTTGTCTCAAACCCATGCGCTTTACCACGGTGGTCCTGCGCCCTGGGCTTTGACGCCAAAGATATTCGATAAGGATATGACGGCGCTTCTTAAGGAGGCAGCCGAGCGCATGTACGGCATTATGGACAAGGTGACGCGGGCGTTTTGTTCCGATGCCTCCGTGCGTGCGCGGTTTCGCATGGATCCGGCTTTTGCTGACCTGTGCGCTATGGACGCCGGCTATGATTGCCAGATTCCCCTTGCGCGCGTTGATATCTTCCTTGACGAGGGTACCGGTTCGTATACGTTTTGCGAGCTCAATACCGATGGCAGCGCCGGAATGGTGGTGACCGATGCAATCTGCCAGGCCGTGCGAATGACGCCTTCCTTTGAGGAGTTTGCATCCGACCACCCCGGTTTTCGGCAGTACGATTTGTGCGGTAGCTGGATAGATGCATTGTTTGAGACCTATGCAGAGTGGGAGCTGACCCATCCTCGCCGCACCGAGGATAGTGCACGATCGGATGACGGGACCTGCGTTGACGAGGGGCTCTATGCACCGCAATCAAAGATATATCCCGCTTCGGTGGCAATCGTCGACTATTCGGAAAGCATCGACTTGGAAGATGCGGCTCATTTTGTCAATCTTATGAGGCAGCGGGGTGTAGTCGCACGCTTTGCGGATGTGCGCGACCTGCGGATTGGCGAAGGCGAGAGCGGTGCTAGGCGCCTGTGCGATGCCGCTGGTCCTTTTGATTGCGTTTGGCGGCGCGCAGTGACCGGCGAGCTGTGGGATAAGCCGTGCGACGGACGCTCGGCCTTAATCGAGGCTGCCCAAGAAGGGCTTGCATGCATCGTCGGTGGTTTTAGAACGTGGCCGTGTGCGACTAAGACCGTATTTGCGTTTCTGTGGTCTGAGGCGGGTCAGTCCTTGTTGAGCCCGGAGGAGCAGGCGTTTGTCCGGGAGCATGTGCCCTATACCGAGATTTTGGACGAGGACGCCCAGTTGTCGAGATTTGCCGAAAAGGATCGATGGATCGTCAAGCCGTGCGGCGGCTACAATGCGGTTGGCGTTGTCGCTGGTTTGGATGCCACGGAGCGGGAATGGTCCCAGGTGCTTGCTCGCGCTGCGGCCGCTGGGGCGATTGTACAGGAGTATGCTCAGCAGTATCAGACTCCTTGCTTGCGCGGAACGCTTGTCGATGGGCCACATCGAGGAGAGGCGCCCAAAGGACTTATGGATGATCTTGGCTTTGCGCCCGCTTCTAATATGGAAGGCCTGTACCTGTATCGCGGCCGTTTTGCGGGCGTGTACACACGCGTCGGTTTTGCCAACACCATAGGAGAGTGGACGAGCCGTTTGAACGTTGCGAGCTTTTTTGAGGAATAGCCGTTTCTTGGGGAGCTTTCCGTGGTTGCGGCGTTCGACGTGACGGGGAGATTTTGGCGAAGCCGGCGAGTCCAGTTCTATCTGGCGTTTTTGTTGCGGGGCTGGGCGTACGCTTGAGCTGGAGTCCTCTCCATGCGCTACCATGACAGGCAACGAATTTGACGAACGACCCGCCGAGCTTGCCTCGGCGGGCTTTTGGCGTTGCAATGCCGGAGGAACAGCATGCTCATTCACCGTATAGCCGCGCAGCTCTACACTGCCGAGGCGCTGCAGACCGTCGAGGCCGGGCTCGATTCTGGCGAGGACGTGACGCTGGCCGTGTCTCAGTCGGGTCGAACGCTTATGGCCGCCGCCCAGTTTGCGCGCCGCCCGCGCCCGACGGTCTACATTGTGAGCGGCGAGGACGCGGCCGATCGCGCCGCGCGTAGTCTTGCCGCCTACGTGGGCCTAGCGCACGTGTGCCGTTTTCCCGAGCGCAAGGACTATCCGTGGCGCGAGCAGGCGCCCGACGACGCCGTGGTGGCGCAGCGCTGCGAGGCTCTGGGGCGCATCGTGCGCGGGGACAACTGCATCATGGTTGCCTCGGCCCGCGCGCTGCTGCGCTGCGTGCCGCCGGTCGAGAGCCGCTACTGGGAGTCCCCCACGTTTGGGGTGGGCGAGGGGAGGGCTTTTGCCGAGGTG
>WGSQ01000164.1 GCA_014871605.1 Collinsella sp.
ATGCGGCCGCCCTCCTCGAGCGAACCCTTGTCCTCGAGCAGCGGCGTCTCGACCGGCAGGTAATGATGCTCCCTGAAGCAGCCCTTCACCGTCAGCGCAATCTCCTCGCGCGCCTGAGCCTCCTCGGGCAATATGTCCCGGAATCCCCACGGTGTGGCCGTCATCTGGTGAGCCTCCTCATGCTGTGCTTCATATAGAACAGAAGACCGGCATAGCTCCGCCGGTCTTCTGGGTACTTTAGCATACTAGAGTGCTTGCGGGGAGAATCGTCTCCCTAGGCTCACAGCGTATTCATTTGGAAACATACGGAAAGCGCGTCCCACCTTCCAGCCAAAAACTGGGACGCACTTTCCACTTGAGACCTCAAACCGTTCTGAATCGCAATTCCGGGACACGCTTTCCGCCAGAAGCCTCAACCGGAAAGCGCATCCCGTTTCCCAAAGAGCGCCAAGCTAAAGTCTGCCGAACGGCAGCTCGACGCCCGCCTAGGCGCCAATCGCGCGCTGGTACACTGCCATCACCTGGGCATCTGCTGCCGCAGGATCGGCGAAATAGCGCCAGTCGTAGGTCTCAGCCGAAACCACGCCGCGGTAGCCACGCGCCACCAGCCTATCCAGGTCGGCGCGCATATCGCGGTCGCCGTCACCCCAGGCGAGATGCGTCGTGCCGTCTGCCGCAACATCGACAAAATGCACGTGGGCGACATCATCGCCAAGCAGATCGAAATAATCGTCGATGGTATCCCCCGCCACCGCCATGGCACCCATATCTAGACACGCCTTAAGTGCCGGATGATCAACCGCCTCGATCATGCGCTTCGTGTCGGCCGCCGAGTTCACGATCATCGACTCAACCGGCTGCAGGGCCTCGAGCACCAGCCGCGCGCCGCGCTCGCCCGCATGCTCGGCAATCGCACGCAGCATCGAGGCGCTGCGACCCCACGCGTCCTCGATCGGCTCGTTCAAAAATGCCCAGCCGCTCGAGACCATGACCTGCTCGGCTCCAAGTTCTGCCGCGATATCCACAACGTTCTTAAAGTACGCGAGCGTGCGGGCACGCGCCTCATTACCGCGCGCCGCGATATTCCACGGCTTGGGGTTGTTCTGTTCGGGACAAAGCCCCACAATCCGAACCCCATACCGCTGCGAGAGCCCCCTCACCTGCTCGAGCGAATCATAGCCATGGCAATCCACATACAGATGCATCGCCCCGGTCCAAAGCTCGCAGCACGTGTAGCCCGAAGCCGCCGCCGACGAAAAGAATTCCTCCAGGTCAAAGTAACGATGGCTGATATTCATAACGGCAAGCTGTGGATACTCCATCTTGTCCACCTTTCGGCAAAAGGGCGCCGCAGCACAGTGTGCGCGACGCCCCCTCTTACATTGTTTTGATTATGACGGATGCCCTACTGAACACCAAGCACTCCAAAGAACGCGCCGGCGATGCTCGCGAGCAAAATCACAAGCATGATGAGCAGCGGATTCATCTTCTTCTTGAGCATGAGATAGACGATTCCAAACAGCCCCATCGTGACAAAGCCCGGGAAGATTCCGTTGAGCAGCTCTGCCAGCGTCTGAGCACCATCGCCCGCGCCAACCATGAGCGGAATGTCCACCGTGACCATCTCCATGGTCATGGCGCCGATCACCATGGCGCCCATGATGGAGGCCATCTTGACGATCGTATCCATGATGCCCGACTCCTGGACCTTGCTGATCATGTCCGAGCCAAAGCGGTATCCCACAAACGTCAGCACGTAGCGAATGATGTAGTGGGGAACGTTGAACACCAGCAGGAACAAAATCGGACCGAGAATGGAACCCTGCAGCGCCAGCGAGGTGCCAACACCCGTAGCCAAAATGCGCAGCGTACCCCAGTAGAAGGCGTCGCCCACGCCGGAAAGCGGGCCCATCAAAGCGAGCTTGACGTTAGAGATTGCGCTCGTGTCGAAGTTGTCCTCGGTAGCGTTGACTTCCTCCATTGCGGCGGCAATGGACATGGGGAGCGTCGAGATATACGGCGTGACGTTATAGAGCTCCATGTGGCGCTTGAGCGCGGACTTAAAGTCCGCATCTTGCGGGTAGAGCTTGCGCAGGATCGGCATGAGGGCCCACATAAAGCCAATATGGCCCATGCGCTCGTAGTTCCAGGAATGCTCATAGGGAATCGAGCGCCAGAACAGCTTCTTAAGATCTTCGCGGGTAATCAGCCCGTCGTAGGAAGACTCAAACTTAAAACTCATCGAACCCACTCCCAATCGCAGGATCCTCGGTCGCCACTACGGGCTGCTCCGCCTTTTTCTTGTCGCCCAAAACCGTCATCGCGACGACGATAATCGCGGCGAAGATCGCCACGCCCGTCGTGCTAATGCCAAAGTAGGCAACGAGGAAGAAACCTGCGAAGAAGAACGGCGCCACGGTCTTGTTCATAATCATCTGAGCCAGCATTGCAAAGCCGAGTGCGGGCAAGAAGGCGGCGGCGACATCCATACCGGTCTGAACGAAATCGGGAATGATGTTGAGCAGACTGGCCACGGCATCGGCGCCAAAGAAGAAGGCAGTGGGGATGATCAGCAAGCCGCACCAGCTCTGCGCGTAACCGGCGATGAGCATGTTGCGCGTGATGGCCTTGGTGTCTCCATCCTCGACGTTCTTGTCGATACGGTGTACCAGCAGCAGCATGACCGGCTGGCCCAGGGCCGTGTCGAGCGCCAGGACGATCGTGGCGATAGGAATACCCAAGGTCAGCGCTGCCGAAGCGTCCGCGCCGGCCTGCATGGCAAGGGATACGCCCAGGATGGTTCCGGAAATCGTATCGGGCGGGTTGTAGGCGCCGACCGAGATGGCACCGACCATGGCAAGCTCCATCGTGGCGCCCATAATTGCACCGGTCACCACATCGCCCATAACAAGGCCGACCAGAGGTCCGAGCACGATCGGGCGCTGGAGGTAGCTCGTGCCCGTCAGCCACTCGGAATAGCCCAAAAGGGCAATAAGGAAAATCAGGATTGTCTTGATAACCATGACAGCCCCTAACCGATGACCTTTGCGGCGTCAGTCTTCGCATCCGCCGGGATCATCTGAATGAACAGCTCGTAGCCCTCGCCGAGCAGTTCCTTCACGTAGGCCTCGTTCTCGGGCGTAAGGAACACGCTCGTCGAGACCTGGCGGGCGTCCTCGCTAAAGGCGACGTTACCCAGGTTGATCTTCTTAACGCCCATCGCCTTTGCGACGGCGCCGGCCTGCTGAATCGTCTCGCAAACCACGAAGAGCTTGTACTTGTCAGTCACGCCGCTCTGGAGCGCCTTGACGGCATCCTCGGTGTTTTTGACGACGACCTTGCACCCTTCGGGCTTTGCAAGGGACAGGGCCTGCAGGCGCAGCTTGTCGTTGAGGACCGTGTCGCTCACCAGCAGGATGCAGTCGGCACCCAAAGCCGAGGTCCAGCTCACGGCAACCTGGCCGTGAAGCAGTCGATAGTCTACGCGAATCATCTGAATCATGATGTGCTCCTAACGATTAAAACTCATCGAGCTCGGCCTGGCCCAGCAGGTCGTTGACGTACTTGACCTTGGTGTCGTCCGCCTCGACGATCTGACGAATGGCCTCGTCGATCGGGGTGGAATCGGACACGAACAGCAGCTGGATCAGAAGCGGCAGATTCATATTGGTCACCAGATACGTGTTGGGACGCGTCTGGACAACCTTGGTGAACTCGTTGTTGACGCTGCCGCCAAAGAGATCGGTGCAAACGACGACCTCATCGTCCGCGGCAAAGCCGTCCAGAATCGCTGTGGCTTCCTTGGCCAGGTCCTCGTTCCCGTCGACATACATAGAGAGCGCATGGACGTTTTCGCGCTCGCCGGAAAGCAGGCCGATGCTCTCGACGATTCCAGACGCGAAATGAGCATGGGATGCCACGATGAACTGCCTCATTCGATTCCCCTTCCTAGCGAATTTCGGCATAAAAACGCCCGGACGCATGCGCCCGGGCAGGGTGCTTCTTACATGAGTGGTCAACTATTAGTAGTCGAACTGGTGATAGTAGCGACGGTAGTTGAGGTTGTGCTTGGTGACCGTCTCGTAGTAAGCGGCAAGGCGATCGGTGATCAGCGAGGACAGGATCCACGGAGACACGATGACGCGGAACTCGTCGTCAAGGCCGGGGATCGCGAACTCGGCGGTGT
>WGSQ01000165.1 GCA_014871605.1 Collinsella sp.
GATTGGACGGACAAGACGATCGACGCCACGCTCGCCGACCCCACGGCGCAAGCGACCGTGTTTTCCCTTGCCGGCGAGGTGACCGAAAAGGTTAGCTACGACGATCTTTCGGGCACGGTGCATGTTGGCGACAAGGTGGGCAGCGTTACGCTCAAGCAGGACGGCACCAAGATCGCCGTCATGGACCTGGTTGCCGACGAGGAAGGCGCAGGGCCGAATCCCATTGAATGGCTGCTCGTGAAGCTCGATCGCTTGGGCCGCCGCATCGACAACCGCCCGCTCACAGCCGAGAGCGAGACCGTAGCCAAGGCGCCCAAGGCGTAGGGCCGGAGCGATATCACATCGAACCAAATGAGGCGTCCAACGGGGCGCCTCAATTTTGAGGGTTCGAATCCCCAGCCTCCTTTCTCCGCACAAAAAAGGGCCCCAAATGGGACCCTTCTTCAAATTCGTACTGGCGGAGAGCTGGGGATGTCCGGGCATGCTGCGCATGCCCTCCGGCTTCAAAGCCTGGCGGCTTTTCGCCCACGGGCTACAAACGCTTTCGCGTTTGCTTAACGCCCGTGCCCTCTCGGGTTCGAATCCCCAGCTAACGTTCTCCATACCAAAAAGGGCCCCTTACGGAGCCCTTCTTCAAATTCGTACTGGCGGAGAGCTGGGGATTCGAACCCCAGATGCCCTTTTGGGGCATACTCGCTTAGCAGGCGAGCACCTTCGGCCTCTCGGTCAGCTCTCCGTAACAGCCGTTCTATAGTAACCAAACAGCCTAAGATGGGCAAGAGGAAATTTTCTAATTGCCTAGCATCCTTTCCTCATTGGAAGCTTCGCCTACCCCAGCGAGCGGTTGAGGGAGCCGAGCTCGTCGTTGCCCATGGTGCGCCACATTTGGAAGATGCAACCGCGTGCCAGGAAAAAGAAGCCGTTGTCGACCAGTTGAACAGCGGCATCTGCCAGCTGATTCGTCACGGCGGACACTGGCGGCAGCTCGAGTCCAGCCTTGCGAATGGTCTCGACCGCTTCCTCGAACGTCGGAGGCTCGCTGACGCCCATCTCGTTCATAAGGCCCTGCATTTCTTCCAGCGCGCTGCTGCCCGACTCCTCGCCACGTGGCACCAGACGGTAACAAGCCAGCGCAAGGTCGAGCTGATCGCAATTCCAATAGGCAAACGCCAGGCGATAGAACAGGTAGCCGATTGCAGAGCGATCGCTGGCAATACGTAGGCCGTGGCGCGCCACCTCGATAATCTCGTCAAAGCGCTCCAGACGCGCAAGAACGTTGATGAGCGCAAAGTGCGATTGCATGGACGAGCGCGCCAGATCGTAAAGATGGCGCACCTCGGGCAGCGCTCGTTCAAAGTCCTCTTGCTCGACGTAAAAGCTGCAGATCTCGTGCTGGGCAAAGTACAGCGCATCGGGCGCACGAAGGATTCGCACAGAGCGGTCTTCTTCCAACACCGGTAGCACCATGCGCACCAGCTGGTTATCGCAAAACTGCGTTTGAACCGGACCTGTCGCCAAAAGCTCGGCAACGGCGCACTTAGCCTCCAACTCCTCAACAAGACGGGAAAAGCCTTCAAAAGCACCTGTACGGTCGACTTTTGCCTGCTCGCGCAATTCAACAACACGGGCCACGTATGGGTCGTCGTCCTCTTCCATGACCTCCAACTCGTCAGCCGTATCGGCAAGCAGCAAATCGCGCAGCGCCGGCGGAAGCGTGCGATGGTCATCACGCGGACGAGCATGAACCTCCGCAGGTTCAATCGTCTCCGGAGCGGTTGACTCATATGCCTCAAGCACACGCTTGCACGGCATATCGTCCATGTCTATACTCTCAAGATCCTTGGCGACAGGCACGCAATCGGCCAGATAGGCCGCGCGCCCAAAGAAATACGTTGCGGCAACGCGCTCGCCCTGCTCACTGTCGGGAGCAGCAATCTGCACATAGCAGCGCGTGATGCAGGTGCCCGCGGCAAAACACGCTGCCGCAAGCGTGAGTGCCACGCGCGCATCGTGCTCCGCGGCCCAGATCGCGCGCGTGTCCTCGTCCAGCTCGCGCCAGGCGTCATCCTGAGCGTCGTATTCACGTTGCGGCATGGCATCAACGACAGACTGCCCAAACCGAACGAGCATAATCCCCTCGGCAACGTTTGCCCGATAGGTATAGTCGAGCCGCGTGACCACGTTGAGCGCCTCAACGATTCGCGCAAAACGGGTGCGCACGTCCCACTCGCCGCCCGGCTGGCAAGCCACCGTACCCGGCTTGCCCCACGGGTTATCGCTCGAAGCCGTATCGAGCAGTCGGGGAACATCGTTGGTCGTCTTGGCGATATGCCACGCATCAAAGAGCGCGCAGCCCTCAAGGCTCGGCGAGGATGCCGCAGGGACCAATCCGGCCCCGATGCGCTCAAGGATGCCGGAGAGGCGGTTGAGACGGCACTCGATGGCAAGCAGCATGTCAATCTCGTCCTGGTCCAACAGGCTACGATCAAAATTGAGATAGAAAATCTTTGAGCGATCAATGCGAGCCAGGCTCATCTCGGACTTGGCAGCGATGGTGCGCAGGCGGGGCAAGTCAATTTCGCTCATAAGGGCGGCGGCATAGCGCTCGATACCGCTCGGATTCTCGGCATGGTCAACGCGGTAGAGCAGCGTCTCGATAGCATCGGGGAGCGGTGCCGTGTTAAAGCCCAAAAACACCTCGACCGGCTCGGGCAACTTTACGAGCTTGATCTTGTCGACAACGTTTTGCATACCCTCGTCGAGTCCGCCGGCGTCCGCCGTGTTCACAATAGCGCTTTCGGAGTTGGCAAATATCACGTAGCGCAAGAACATCGAGGCCATGAACTCGCCGTAAGGAAGGGCGCGGGTCGAATTCCATGTCTCGTGGTCGGACTGCTCGCGCATGGGGCCTTCGGGAGAGCCGGCAGTTTGCGCACACGCGCGCATTGCACCGTTGGCTTCCCTTACCATAATCTCACCAATACTGGAATCCGACTCGTCAAGGACCAGTTCCATGTCGGGATCGTTGGGCAGCGGAGCCTCGCTAACGGGGCGGTCTACCTTGTACACCTCACCCGAAACGCTTACGTAGCCCAAAAGCGACACACGGCTTTTGCCAACGAATTCGACGACATAACAAGATTCATGCTGATCCTCGCCAAAGAGTTTCCAGACCACGCCATATGAGCGTCCCGCAGGCTGCTCGGGCATCGCCGGAAAGCGCTTTTTGGGATCGAGAAACCTGAGCTTGTATGTCGGACGCTCTGCCACGAAATATCACCCTGATCGGTCGCTTGAAGAAGGAGTGGTCGCGAATAAGTCGCGACATCTACTCGGAATCTTACACGAGTCGATAAGAAATCGTCCGCTTCACGCCCGCGCCTCGACCGAGGTTCGAATCCATGCAGTGCTTACGTAAAAGAAAAGCCCCCGTTGCCGAAGGCTTCAAGTTCAATTGGTGCGGCGTATAGGATTCCGCGCATCCGCTGCGCGGATCCGCACCGGCTTCGCCCGCCTGCCGGCGTGCTCGCCCGCTCGCTAAAAACGCTCCGCGTTTTCTTGGCGCTCGCGCCTCGACCGAGGTTCGAATCCATGCAGCGGCGACATAAAAGAAAAGCCCCCGTTGCCGAAGGCTTCAAGTTCAATTGGTGCGGCGTATAGGATTCGAACCTATGACGTTCTGATTCGTAGTCAGACCCTCTATCCAGCTGAGGTAACGCCGCAACGCACGGATTATTATGCACGTGACCCCTCGATGGGTCAAGCGACAATTTGGAAAAATTTTACGAAGTGATGATTAAGATGCTCGCGCCTCGACCGAGGTTCGAATCCGTGCGGTGCCGGCGTAAAAGAAAAGCCCCCGTTGCCGGAGGCTTCAAGTTCAATTGGTGCGGCGTATAGGATTCCGCGCATCCGCTGCGCGGATCCGCACCGGCTTCGCCCGCCTGCCGGCGTGCTCGCCCGCTCGCTAAAAACGCTCCGCGTTTTCTTGGCGCTCGCGCCTCGACCGAGGTTCGAATCCATGCAGCGGCGACATAAAAGAAAAGCCCCCGTTGCCGAAGGCTTCAAGTTCAATTGGTGCGGCGTATAGGATTCGAACCTATGACGTTCTGATTCGTAGTCAGACCCTCTATCCAGCTGAGGTAACGCCGC
>WGSQ01000166.1 GCA_014871605.1 Collinsella sp.
GAATACTCGTCGCGCAGACGCTCGCGCACGCGCGTGGCATGCGGCGTGCGCACAAGCACAAAGTTCGCCGCGCTCGGCCACGCCTCCACGGGCAGGCCCTCGGCATCCAGCGCGCGCAGGGCGGCCAACTCGCGCTCGCGTTCGGATGCGACCTGCGCCACCACGGGCGAGTAGGCATCGCGGGCACGCACGCAGGCAAGCGCCGCCGCCTGGCTCAGCACGTTGACCGAGTAGATTTGGCGAATCGCAGCGAACACCTCGATAACCTCGGGTGCCGCGATCACGTAGCCCAGACGCGTGCCGGCAGCGCCAAACGCCTTGGACAGCGTGTGCAGAATCACCAGGTTGGGATGCTCGGCGATAAGTCCCTGTGCCGTAGTTGCCGCGCCAAACGAATCGTCGGCAAACTCAACGTAGGCCTCGTCGACCATCACCATGCCGGGACAGGCATCGCACAGCGCCGCGACAAAGTCGAGCGGAGCCACGTCGCCCGTGGGATTGTTGGGAGAGGTCACGATCGCCAGGTTGCAATCGGGCGCCGCGGCAAGCGCGGCAGCCTGGTCGAGCTCAAAGCTCGCCGGGTCGCGCCACACGTCGCGCACCTCGGTCTGGCACAGCGACGCAAAGAACGCGTACTCGCTAAAGCACGGCGGACAGTTGAGCAGGGTCCGCCCCGCGCCGCCAAACGCCAGCAGGTAGTTATAGAGCAGCTCATCGCCGCCGTTGCCCACGCAGATGTTCTCGCGCGTCACGCCGTGCCAGGCAGCGAGCTCGTCGCGCAGGTCGTTGGACATGGGGTCGGGATAGCGGTTGAGCGGCGTGGCAGCCAAGGCGGCATCAACCGCCTCGCGCACGCCAGCAGGTACGGGATAGGTGTTCTCGTTGGCCGAAAGGTTGATGCGCGTGGGCGTAAAGTTGGGATCATAGGGCTCAATACCGGCCAAGTAAGGCTGGACGAGCTCCTTCATGCGGGGTGAAAGCTCAGCCATATTAGGCCTCCTCGCCGGCCGCGCCAGCGGCACCACCCGCAGCCGCCGCCAGGTCCACGCCCTCGGCAACCGTCGCCACGGCGTCGCCCGGCCAGGCGACCTTGGTCAGATCGGCCGCGGCCAGAGACTCGGCACTCACGGAGTCCTCGCCCTGCTCCAGCACACGGCGGCGCAGTGCGGCCGAAAGCGCGTGCGCCCACAGGCCCTCGGCCTCGGCCAGGCGCTGCGTGGCGGGAGCGTCGGAAAGCAGGCCTTCGGGCGTATAGCAGATAACGCTCGAGCGCTTGACGAACTCCTCCACCGAAAGCGGGTTGGAGAACATGGCCGTGCCGCCGGTCGGCAGCGTGTGGTTGGGGCCGGCGACGTAATCGCCGAGCGGCTCGGAGCTCCAGGCGCCCACAAAGATGGCGCCGGCGTTGCGAATGCCGCCGAGCAAGCCCATCGCGTCCTTGCAGTGCAGCT
Organism: Collinsella sp.; assembly: GCA_014871605.1. Taxonomy (GTDB): domain Bacteria; phylum Actinomycetota; class Coriobacteriia; order Coriobacteriales; family Coriobacteriaceae; genus Collinsella. The sequence continues at coordinate 1,452 of WGSQ01000166.1, forward strand.
CAAGGTGCTCGGGCGCCACGGTGTTCACGGCCTCGACGGCGGCAGCCATGTCGGCGGCCACCACGATCGTGCCCTCGTTGTCGAGCGAGGCACGCGTGATCTCGGCGCGCGGGGACTGCGCGACCAGGATGTCGATGCCAGTCTCGACCTCGTGCGCAAACTGTTCGTCGCAGGTCACCAGATAGCAGGCGGCCAGCGGATCGTGCTCGGCCTGCGCCATCAGGTCGGCCGCGACCACCATGGGCTTTGCCGTGGCGTCGGCCAGCACGCAGACCTCGGACGGGCCGGCGACCATGTCGATGCCCACATCGCCCGACACGATCTGCTTGGCCGCGGCGACAAAGGCGTTGCCCGGGCCGGTGATCTTGTCGACGCGCGGAATGGTCTCGGTGCCGTACGCCAGCGCGGCCACGGCCTGGGCGCCGCCTACCATATAGATCTCGTCCACGCCGCCGAGCTTTGCCGCCGCAAGCGTATACGGGCTGATCAGGCCATCCTTTTGCGGCGGGGTCACCATGACCACGCGCTTAACACCGGCAACCTTGGCCGGAATGGCATTCATGAGCACGGTGGAGGGATATTGCGCGCGACCGCCCGGCACGTAGATGCCGGCAGCCGCGAGCGGGGTCACCTTAACGCCGAGCATCGTGCCATCCGGGCGCGTGGTAAACCAGCTCTGCTCGACCTCGCGCTGGTGGAACTCGCGAATCTGGCGTGCGGCCTTCTCGAGTGCGGCGACAAAGGCCGGGTCGAGGCCCTCGAGCGCGGCATCGATCTGCTCCTGCGGCAGACGGAAGCTCTGCATCTCAACACCGTCAAAACGCTGGCAATAATCGCGCACCGCCGCATCGCCGTTGGCACGCACGTTGGCCACGATATCCCGGGCGGCGTCGACGATATTTTGCGGCAGCACGCCCTTGCGGTTGAGCTGATTGGTAACGAGGCGCTCGCCGGGAGCAAGTTTGATGGTCTTCATATCGGTATCCCCTATCGGTTGAGGTTGCGTTTGAAAAACGAGATACCGGGCAGCGGCACCAATCGACCCGCAGCCCGGATATGGGGGCGCCCGTACGCGCTCGCGCTATTGTGCCGAGCCCGCGACGGGCTCAAAATGCTTGTCCTTCACGGCTGCCGCCAGGCGATCGGCCAGGTTGCGCACGCGCGGATCGAGGCGTGCGGCACCCGGGTTGACGAAGAAGCGGGCCGTGCAGTCCATGATGCGACCGGTGATGACCAGATCGTTGTCGCGCAGGGTCGCGCCCGTGGCGGTGATATCCACGATGCGGTCGGTCATGCCGACGATGGGGCCCAGCTCAATATTGCCGTGCAGGGAGACGATATCGGCATTCACGCCGCGCTCGGCATACCAGGCGCTCGCGATGCGCGGGTATTTGGTTGCCACGCGCAGAGAACCGCGGCGGGCATAGTTGCGCTCGGCCTGGCCGGCGCGCCACGCGGGCTCCGCCTCGATGAAGGTGCACAGACCGTAGCCCAGATCGACCAGCTGCAGCAGGTTGAGGTCGGCCTCGATGAGCGAGTCCCAACCGCAGATGCCGCAATCGGCGCCGCCGCAACCCACAAAGGCGGGCGCGTCGCTGGGACGCACGATGACAAACTCAATGTCGCCGACCGTGCCCTCGCCGGCACGCGTGTCGCGACCGCGCACGATCAGATGACGGCCGGGATCGCGCAGCTCGGAGACGTCCAGGCCCGCGGCCTCGAGCACGTCGAGGGTATCGGCCTTGAGCGAACCCTTGGGCACGGCGATGCGCAGCGGGCCCTCGGCGCCACGGCCCACGGCGTGGTCGCCATCGGAGGCAGCGTCCTCGGCAGAGGTGCGCGCGGCCTCCAGGCGCTCGAGCGAAAAGGCGAAGCCCGCCGCCGGCACCTCGATACCGTCACCAAATGCGCCGGTAAAGATGGAGTCGTAGCGACCGCCCGAGCCGACCGGATCGGGCAGGCCACCGGCATAGGCCTTAAAGACCAGGCCCGTGTAGTAATCGAAAGAATTCATGATGGAGAAGTCGAAGGACAACACTTGGGCGTCCTCGGGAGCCAGACCCTCAACAAGAGCACGCAGCTCGCGCGTGAGCGGAGCGACAATACCGGCGGCCACCAGCAACGCATCCACGCGGTCGAGCACCTCGGCGCCACCGTGCAGGCGCGGCAGCTCGCTGATGGCAGCCTTGACGGCCTCGGACTCGGCGCTTTCCGCCACGCGGGCATCGAGACCCACAAAGTCGTTGGCGTGCACGCAACGCAGCGCCTCGGCAGCCAGTTCGCGATCTTCGCATGCCGCGAGCAGTTCCTTAAACGGACGCACGCTACCTGCGATAATCCGCGCATCGGGCAGAGCAAGCTTGCGCACGGCCTCGGCGACCAGCGAGACAATCTCCACGTCGCCCGCGGTATCGCCTGCGCCGATGAGCTCAAAACCCAACTGCGTAAACTGACGCGAACCGCCGGCATTGCGCTGGCACTCACGAACCACCGGCGCCTCATAGCGCAGACGCAGGGGCAGGTCGGCCGCGCGCATACGGGTCGAAACCAGGCGCACGATCGGCAGCGTGTTGTCGGGACGAACCACCAGCAGACGGCCGTCGTCATCAAAAAGCTTGAACGGCGTGTCCGCGATGCGGCCGCCCTCCTCGAGCGAACCCTTGTCCTCGAGCAGCGGCGTCTCGACCG
>WGSQ01000167.1 GCA_014871605.1 Collinsella sp.
AGGAGCTCATCAACAACCTCGCCCAGGAGCACGGCGGCACCTCGGTGTTCACCGGCGTCGGCGAGCGTACCCGCGAGGGCACCGACCTGTTCCTCGAGATGAGCGAGTCTGGCGTTATCGACAAGACCTGCTTGGTCTATGGTCAGATGAACGAGCCGCCCGGAGCGCGTCTGCGCATCGGTCTGGCCGGCCTTACCACCGCTGAGTACTTCCGCGATCGCGGCCAGGACGTTCTGCTGTTCATCGACAACATCTTCCGCTTCTCCCAGGCAGGTTCCGAGGTTTCCGCACTGCTGGGCCGTATGCCGTCCGCCGTTGGTTACCAGCCCACGCTGGCAACCGAGATGGGCGACCTTCAGGAGCGCATTACCTCGACCAAGACGGGCTCCATTACCTCCGTCCAGGCTGTCTACGTCCCCGCAGACGACCTGACCGACCCGGCGCCTGCCACGACGTTTACGCACCTCGATGCCACCACGGTTCTTTCGCGTAGCATTTCGTCGCTCGGCCTGTTCCCGGCTATCGACCCGCTTGCGTCTTCCTCCGACGCTCTCGATCCCTCGATCGTTGGCGAGGAACACTACCGTGTCGCCGTCAAGGTCCAGGAGCTCCTGCAGGAGTACTCCGACCTTCAGGACATCATCGCCATTCTGGGTATGGACGAGCTGTCCGAGGAGCAGCGCCTTACGGTCAACCGTGCCCGTAAGATTCAGCAGTTCCTCTCGCAGTCCTTCCACGTCGCCGAGAAGTTCACCGGCAACCCCGGTGTCTACGTCCGCGTCGAGGATACCGTCCGCTCTTTCGCCGAGATTGTCGACGGCAAGGCCGATGACCTGCCCGAGCAGGCTTTCCGCTATGCTTCCACGATTGAGGACGTGCGCGAGCGCGCCCGCAAGATGGGGGAGAAGTAGGTTATGCGTATCCGCATCGTGTGCCCCGTGAGCTGCGCCTATGAGGGCGACGCTGCGTTTGTGTCGATTCCGTCCACGGATGGCGAGTTTGGCGTTCTGCCTGCTCACTCCAGCGAGATCTGCACGATCGACCGCGGTTACGTTCGCGTTTCCGATAAGGCCATGGGCACTGTCGACCACACGTTTGCCGTGGCCGGCGGCTATGCCCAGGTTGCGGACGATGTCGTGACCGTTCTCGCCGAGCGCGCTTGCGATTTGGCGACCGTCGATGCCGACAAGCTTAAAGCTGATATTCAAGGTTTTGAAGAGAAGCTGGGTAATTTGTCGGAGGATGATGCACGCCGCGCCTACCTCTATAATGAAATCGCATGGTGTAAGCTCAAGCTTGCCCAATAGTCAAACGATTTAGCGTTCGACCATTTGCGAACACATCATGCCCGGGATGGCCCAGCCATCCCGGGCATGCTTTTTGAAAGGGTAGACCTTGGATATTATCCGCGTTGAGGGTGGCCACGCCATCGGAGGCTCCGTGCCCGTCTCGGGCGCCAAGAACTCCGCGCTCAAACTCATGGCGGCAACGCTTCTGGCGCCGGGCAAGACGACGCTGCAGAACGTGCCCGATATTTCCGATGTCCATGTGATGGGCAAGGTGCTCAAGGGCATGGGCGCTACGATCGATGTTCTCGACGAGCACACGCTCGAGATTGATACCTCTCAGGTCGATTCTTGGGAGGCCCCCTACGAGCTCGTTGCCAAGATGCGTGCTTCCACCGCCGTCATGGGACCCCTGCTGGGCCGCTTCCATCGCGCCAAGATTGCCATGCCGGGCGGCTGCAACCTGGGTGCTCGCAAGATCGATATGCACATTCTTGGTCTTGAGGCCCTGGGCGTTGAGTTCGATACCGCCCACGGTTACATCAACGCTAATGCGCCCCAAGGTCTGCGCGGTACCACCGTCACGCTCGAGTTCGCCAGCGTCGGTGCGACCGAGAACCTCATCATGGCATCCGTGCGCGCGCAGGGCACCACGGTTATCGACAATGCCGCCCGCGAGCCCGAGATCGTCGATCTCGCCAACATGCTCAACGAGATGGGCGCTAAGATTGTCGGCGCCGGCACGCCTGTCGTGACCATCGAGGGCGTGGAAGAGTTGCATCCTGTTACCCATCGCGTAGTGGGCGACCGAATCGAGGCCGGTACCTTTATCGTTGCCGGTGCGTTGATGGCCGACGATCGCGGTATCGATGTCACGGGCTTTTGCCCCATTCACTTGGGCATGGTGCTCAAGAAGATGGAGCTCATGGGTATCGACTGCGAGCGCGTCGAGGATGGCGTCCATGTGAACCGTGCCGAGCGTATCAAGCCGGTCGACATCCAGACGCTTCCGTTCCCCGGCTTCCCGACGGACATGCAGGCACAGATTATGGTACTCTCCGCCCTTGCCGACGGCAGTTCCGTTATTACCGAGAACATCTTCGAGAATCGCTTTATGTTTGCCTCTGAGCTGGTGCGCATGGGTGCCGACATTCGTATCGAGAGCCATCATGCCATGATTCATGGCGTCAAGGGCTTCTCGGGTGCACAGGTTACCTCGCCCGATCTGCGCGGCGGAGCGGCCCTCGTCGTAGCGGGCTTGATCGCCGACGGGACGACCGAGGTTTCGGCCATCCATCACATCAAGCGCGGCTACGAGCAGTTTGTCGAAAAGCTGCAGGCGCTTGGCGCGCATGTCGAGCATGCTACCGTCCCCGATCCCGTCATCTACTAATACAGGTTGCCTATGTTTAATAAAAAGCCCCTAGCGGATACCACCGCCCGAAGACCCTCAACTGGTGCGCAGGCCAAGATCTACAGTCGCGATAACGTGGCTCGCTATTCCGAGCGCGCTCGTCAACGTCGTCGTAGCCACACGATTCGTCACGTCGCGCTCATTGTCGTGCTTGGTGTGCTGCTGAGTGCTACTACCGCTGCCGGCCTGTGGTTTGCCACCATTATGGGCAAGCTCGGCGATTCTAATGTCATTACCGACAATCTGCGCCGGGTTCTGGTTGACACCGATGAGGCAAAGGATCCGTTCTACGTGCTGCTTCTTGGCACCGACGGCCGTCCGGGCGAGGATACGTATCGTGCCGACTCGATTATCCTGGCACGCATCGACCCCACGCAAAAGCAGGCGACGCTCATTTCCGTTCCGCGCGACACCAAGGTCGAGTACAAGGGCGAGACCATGAAGATCAACGCCTGCCATACCGTTGGCGGCGCCGAGGCCATGGTCGAGGCGGTCAACGAGCTGTGCGGTGTTCAGATTTCCCACTATGCCGAGGTCAGCTTCGACGGTATGCAGGCGCTGATTGATTCGGTTGGCGGTATCGACATTAACGCAACCGATGATGTTGACGACCCCGAGCACCTGGATATTAAGATTACCGCTGGCCAGCAGCATATGGACGGTGCCACCGCCCTTACCTATGCCCGCTGCCGCTACACCTATGCCGACGGCGATTACACGCGCATGCGCCACCAGCGTCAGGTGCTTGGCGCCCTTGCCAACCAGATTCTCAATAACTTCGATGCCACGAAGATTTTTGGCCTGGTTAATTCGCTGTCCGATATGCTCGTAACCGATATGAGCGTTCAAGATATCGTGGCTACGGTCAACGCCATGCGCGGTATGGATGTCGACGGTATCTACTCGGCCAACCTGCCCTCGTACGCCGACGACAGCACCATGATCGACGGTGTGAGCTACGTCTTTGTCTACGAGGACGAGCTCAAGGAAATGATGGAGCGCGTCGATGCCGGCAAGGATCCCAAGGGTCCCAACACCATGGGTCTTTCCGACGGTTCCAGTTCTACGATCGGCGACCTGAACAACAACACGTCTGACGACTACGCAAACGGTACCGCAACTTCATCGGTCAGCTCTGACGATTCCGATGACTCAGGCGATTCGAGCGATTCGGACTACTACGAAGAGCCCACCGGCGACGGCAACGGCTACGAAGCCAACTACTAGAGTTACGCGGTTTTACCAAACCGCGTAACCGCTGGACGCTGCAAACCCGCCAGAGCGGCAATCTGCCTTTCAACTTCGGCGGCATGATCAAAAGATCAATGCCGCCTTGTTTCAAGGCACCTTGCTCGCTCTGGCGGGTTTTCGCTGTCGTTGCCAAAACATCGGCGTTGCCTTGGTCCGGACTGGTCGTTGGGTCGTC
>WGSQ01000168.1 GCA_014871605.1 Collinsella sp.
GCGGGCTCGTCGGTCGTGGTGGCCTCGGCGTCGTTGGCAGTGCCGTTGGCCTCAAGCCGATCTTCCTTCAACTCAATCAGGGCATCAATGAGCCCCTTGTCGGCGGGCATCCATTCCACCGTGGCAAGCGAGGTGCGCGGAATCCAGCGGATATCGAGCTGGCGGTCGTGCTTCTGAGGCTCATCGGATTCATCGGCCAGCGAGCAGTAGTAGCACTCCATCGAGAGATGAAAATCGGGGTAGTCATACTCAACGGTGTAAAAATCGCGCAGGTTGGTGACTTTTACCTGCAGCTCTTCCATGAGCTCGCGGCGTACGGCGTCCTCGGGCGTCTCGCCGCGCATGAGCTTGCCACCGGGGAACTCCCAAAGTCCCTGCATGTCGCCGTAGCCGCGCTGCACGGCAAGCAGCTCGTCAGATCCATCCTTGCGAATGATCCCAGCGGCAACATGAACAGTCTTCAACAGGAGTCCTCTCTCAACATCAACACATGGCAGGGTAGCTACCCGTGCCTTACACAACGGTAAGGCAAGCGTAAGCCATATCGATGGTAGCCGACTCGTCTTCTTGCGACTATAGATGCCGTAGACTAATCGCAAGAAAGGACTCGGTATGCAAACCACGCACATGGCGACCCCGGTACTGGAGGTCGCGCATCTCGAAAAGGTATATGGAGCGCTGGGCAACGTGACCCGTGCGCTCAACGACGTCAGCTTTACCGTCAACCGCGGTGAGTTCGTGGGCATCATGGGCGCTTCGGGCTCGGGCAAGTCGACGTTGCTCAACTGCGTGTCGACCATCGATAGCGCCACAAGTGGCACAATCCGCATCAACGGGCAGGACGTAACACGCATGAAGCAGGCTAAGCTTTCGCAGTTCCGCCGCGAGGAGCTTGGCTTTATCTTCCAGGACTCCAACCTGCTCGATACGCTCACGGCACGCGAGAACATCGCCCTGCCGCTCACCATTGCCCGCACAAACTCGGCAGAGATCTCGACCCGCGTGCAGGATGTGGCAGCGCGCCTGTCCATCAGTCAGGTGCTCGACAAGTATCCCTACCAGATGTCCGGCGGTCAGCAGCAGCGCGTTGCCGCGGCTCGCGCGCTCGTCACCGACCCCACCATGATCATGGCCGACGAGCCCACCGGCGCCCTCGATTCCAAGAGCGCTCGTCTGCTGCTCGAGAGCCTGGAGGCCCTTAACCGCCGCCTACGCGCTACCGTGCTCATGGTCACGCACGATAGCTTTGCCGCCAGCTACACGAGCCGTGTGCTGTTTATCCGCGACGGCAAGATCTTCACCGAGCTGCGCCGCGGCGATACCGACCGCCGAGAGTTCTTCGACCGCATTATGGAGGTCGTTGCCATGATGGGCGGTGAGGGCTCCGATGCTCTGTAAACTCGCTTGGGGTAACGTCCGCCGCGCCGGCCGCGACTACCTCGTCTACCTTTTGACGCTCACCCTGGGCGTCACGGTCTTCTATGCCTTTAACACCATCTCGATGCAGGTCGACATCGCCGGAATCGATGAAAAGGGCTTGGCGCAGGTTATGGGCAGCATGCTCGGCGACCTGACGTACTTTTTGGCCGGTGTCATGGCCTTTTTGATGGTGTATGCCAATAACTTCATCATGAAACGCCGCAAGAAGGAGTTTGGCCTGTACCAGGTGCTCGGCATGGGGCGCGGGCGCGTCGCCACGATCATGGCGCTCGAGACGGTGATTGTCTCAGTCGGCGCCTTTGTCGCCGGCATTGTGCTGGGTGTGGGACTCTCCCAGCTCATGACGTTCTTTACGGCCTCGCTCTTTAAGACACAGATCGCCAATTTCCACTTCTTTTTCTCGGTGCATGCGTTCAACCTGACCCTTGCCTGCATGCTCGTAATGTTTGTGCTCACGCTACTGCTGAACCTCCGCGCCGTGCGTCGTACCAAACTCATCGAGCTTATGGGTGCCGAGCGTCGCAACGAGAGCATCAAGACGCGCAACCCCTGGATTGCGATTGCCATCTTTGTCGTGGGCGTGGCGCTTGTGGGCGTGGCCTATTACCGTCTGCTACGTGATGGGTTCCCGCTAACCGCGACGGACAGCAAGCTGCAAGAGGCCATGAACCAGTTTGGCATTACGACCGCTATGGTTACCGTGGGCACCTTTGCCCTGTTCTGGGGACTCTCGGGCATGCTCATCAAGCTGCTGCAGAGCCTGCGCGGCGTGTATTGGCGCGGCCTCAACATGTTTACCGTGCGCCAGCTTGCGGCCAAGGTCAACACGGTGTGCTTTTCGATGGGCGTCATCGCGATGCTCCTGTTTTTGGCCATCACCTCGGTGACGTGCGGTATGTCAATTGCCAACGTGATGAATGAAAACCTGGAGCGCTATAACCCTGTTGACGTGTCTCAGACGTATGTCTATTACACGCCCGATACGCTCGGCTACTACAAAGAGTCTTTCAATCCGTCTGAGGCCGATCGAATGGTGCTGGCCGATAGTACGGTCGATTTGTACTCCGCATGGCACGGCGATCGTATCGATCACGATAACGTTGCAGACGGTATTAAGGGCAAGTCGGCGGACAACAACGACGAGACCGGCAAGAAGGTCAATATCGCCGATGTTGCAGGCGAGCATGTGCAGATCGATTCGTATCTGAGTTACCCGCTTGGCGGCTCGAATCCTTCGGTGACTCCAAGTGAGATGTGCAAGACCATGGGCGAAAAGCTTCCCAAGGCGTTCGAGGGTAGCAATGCCGATGCGATGGGTCTGTTTGTGACGCCGGCGAGCCAGTACAACAAACTGCGTCAGATGATGGGCGAGGAGCCGGTGCATATCGGTCACGACCAGTATCTGCTCACGTGTGATATGGGCGGCGAGCTGGTCGACCTGTACACCAAGTATATGGCTGGCGGCCATGCCCTTACTTTGGGCGGGCATACGCTCAAGCCCGCAACCGATAAGTCGGACGAAGATACGGCGGCCATCGCCAACTCGGCGATGGGCAGTAATCCGGGTACCGTCGTCGTTGCCGACGAGCTGCTGTCCCAACTTAATCTGCAGCCGTATTCCAGTAGCCTGCTCGTTAACTACAAACAGGGGATGGATACGACCGAGGCAGACGAGAGCATTAAATACACTGTGCTCGACAATCTGCTCGTTGACGGCAAGGAGCCGGGGTCGTGGGGAATCTTCATCACACGCTCCGAGATGTACACGCAAGCAGCGCAAATGAACGGTCTTATTAGCTACCTAGCCATCTACATCGGCTTTGTATTGGTCGTTGCATGCGCGGCGATTCTGTCGATCCAGCAACTCTCCAACGTGGCCGACGGCAGCCGCAGCTATCGTGTGCTGGCACAGATCGGCTGCGACGACCGCCAGATTCGCCATTCGGTGATGGCGCAGCAAGCGGTGTTCTTCCTGTTCCCGCTGGCGGTGGGCTTGGCGCACTCCTTTGTGGCACTTAAGGTGATCATCGAGCTGGTGAGCATATTCGGAAATATGAGCATCGGCGGCACCGTGGGCCTCACCTGTGCAATCTTCCTGGCAGCATACGGTGGCTACTTCCTGGTGACCTACCTCATGAGCGCCGGCATGGTGCAAGCTGCTATCGCCACCCGCTACAGCGAGTAACTCGTTCAGCTTGGAATTATCGTAGGTTGAGCATAGGTCAGCGAAAACGCCCCTAAGCGAGCAAGGTGACGTGAAAGAGGAGGGAAGCGTACTTCGGTACGCGACCGACGATTGAACGTCAGATTGTCGCTTAGGGGCATTTGCAGCGTCGAGCCGTTACGCGGTTTGGTAAAACCGCGTAACTTCTACAGCTGGCGCAGACCTTCCTCGAGACCGGTCTTGCTGTTGGTCTTCTCGTCGCGCATCTTGATGACGCGGGCGGGGACACCGGCCACGACGGCACCGGCGGGGACGTCCTCGACGCACACGGCGCCGGCGGCAACGACAGCGCCCTTGCCTACGTGCACGCCCTCCAGAACCACGGCGTTGGCGCCGATCATGACATCGTCCTCGATGATGACGGGCGTGGCGCTTGCGGGCTCCACGCCTCCCGCCAACACGGTGCCGGCGCCGATGTGGCAGTTCTTGCCCACGGTGGCGCTACCGCCC
>WGSQ01000169.1 GCA_014871605.1 Collinsella sp.
TGCTGTTTGGAAAGATACGGCCTCGATCGGGCAGTGCCCGCGCCAACTGCGGTTTCTTACGGGCTATTGATAGACCTTTACCGCAAGCGCGGCTCGGCTTTACAAACGAATAACAAACCCGCCACCAAGCATGACCCGCCTTTTACACCAATAAAAACAAAGTTGCGGTGAAATAGTTCCTGCTTGGCCATCAAATGGCCCATTCTAGGAACTATTCCACCGCAACTTAGATTGGGAAACCGCGAAACCTTAAAGCTCTAATTCATTCAAACGGAGGATCGCAACAATGTAGATCTTGAGCGCCTGCTTGAGCTGTTCCTCGTTGGCGCACTCGTTGGGACCGTGCATCTGGCCGCCCCATGCGGGCAGCTCCAGACCGGTCTCCTCGGGGCCAAACGACACGGCGCGGGCAAAGTTGCGCGCGTACGTGCCGCCGCCCATGGCAAAGGGCTCGGCATGCTTGCCGGTGAACTCGTTATAGGTATCGATAAGCGCCTTCACGGCCGGATCGTCGGCAGACACCGAGAACGGCACCTTCGCACGACCCACACGGCACGTCACGCCAAAACGGCCCACGAGCGGCTCGAGCTGCTCGCGGATGGTATCGGCACTCGTGCTGTCGGGGAAGCGCACGTCGATGACCTGCTCGATATGGCCATCCGCCACACGGATGACGCCAGCGTTGCAGGTAAGCGGGCCAAACGCTGGGCTCGTCGCGTCGATACCCAGGCCGCGACCATAGGCATCCGCATGCACAAAGGCCAGGAACTTGACGAACTCGTGCTCGGCAGGCGTCAGCAGGCGCTCGTCGCGTGCACCAAACGCGTCCTCGGCCTCGCGCAGATACGACACGATCAGGCCGACGGCGTTGATGGTGCCCTCAGGCATCGAAGCGTGACCGCCAATACCGTGGGCGAAAATCTGCGCATGCCCGTTATCGAGTGTCGTGATCTCAAGGCGGTCGGCGTTCTCGACCGGCGCCGGCAGCTCATCGGCGGCAATCGCGAGCTCGCAGATAGACTGCGACGGAATGGCGTTGCTCGCCTCGGCACCGCTCCAGGACACAATGCGCCCGCCGTCGATCTTGGGGCTCACGAACGTCGCCCCAAACTGGCCCTTCTCAGCATTGCAGACCGGGAACTCGGCATCGGGCGTAAACAAAAAGTCGGGGTCTGCGTTGTTCTCCAGATAATGGTGAACGTCGGACATGCCCACTTCCTCATCGCAGCCCAGCAGCGCGCGGAAGGTGTAGCGCGGAACAATGCCGTGCTTGAGCAAGTAGGCGCCGGCGTAGAGTGACAATACCGCCGGGCCCTTGTCGTCAATCACGCCGCGACCGAGCAGCCAGCCCTCGCGGCGCTCCATGGTGAACGGGTCGGTGTTCCAGCCAGGGCCGGCGGGAACCACGTCCACGTGGCAGATAGTCGCGAGCTGTTTGTCGCCGCGGCCCGGGATATCGGCGATTCCCACATAGCCCTCGTCGTCGCTCGTCTGATAGCCGAGCTTCTGCGCGATGCCGAGCGCGCAATCGAGCGCGTCACGGACCGGGCGGCCAAACGGCGCGCCGGGCTCCGCATCGGCAGAAACTGCCACGGACGGATAACTCACCAGCTGCTCGATATCGGCGACGACATCCTCCCAGACCTCGTCGACATACTCGGCAACGCTCTGCTCCACCTGATTCATGGACGACCTCCTTACCAATGAGCGGCGAGCGTGCCCGCCCCTCACATCAAATACCTATATAGCGAAAAGTTTAGCAAGCTCGGCCACCGAGTGCACCACTGCATCGGCACCCGCCGCCTCGTGCTCGCCCGGCGCCGCCGCGCCCGAATAGATACCAATGCACGGCACGCTCATCGCGTGCGCGCCCTCGACGTCGTTAAAGCGATCGCCGATCATCACGGCATCGCCCGCGGCCGCACCCAAGGCCGCCAACGCGTCGCGGACCGAATCGACCTTGGTCTCGCGCCCCTGCGGCGGATTCATGCCAACCACCGCCTCAAACTGAGAAAGTCCCAGCTCTCCCACCATGTCAACGCACTTTGCCTCCATGCGCGACGTCGCCACGGCCAAGCGCTTGCCCTGGGCGACCAACCCATCCAGCAGCTCGGGGATCCCGTCAAACACGGGATACTCCTCCGGTCCCAGCTCGTCAAAAAAGGCGCGGTACTCGTCGGCCACCACAAGCGACTCCTCGCGGGAGAAGCCATAAAAGTCGTGAAAACTCTTCCACAGGGGCGGCCCGATCATGCGACGCAGGTCACCCATCTGCGCCTCCGAAAACCCGCGTGCAGCCAGCGTCTTGCGCGTCGAGGTCATCACCGCCCGACCCGTATCGGCCACCGTGCCATCAAAATCAAACAGCACGACCGGCCGTTTGCATATCTCCAGCGCCTCCATCGGCATCCCTCTTCCCCAGTTGACGATTTCCACACCGACACTTCAAACTGTTGACTATTCAACAATTGAACCTAGAAATGTGGAACGACTCCACTATACTTGTCGCACTTTGCTCTCAGAAGGCGGCGCCGTCGCGCCCCAACGAAAGGTGCAATTATGTCTTTTGCCATCATAACCGACTCCACGTCGGACATCTCCCCCGCCCGCGCCCAAGAGCTCGGCATTTACGTGATTCCGCTGCATGTGATTATCGAGGGCGAGGACCTGCTCGACCAGGTGCAGATTACCGCCCAAGAGTACGTCGCCCGCATGGCCGGCTCCGAGCAGCTGCCGCACACCTCGCAGCCGAGTGCCGGCGAGTTCAAGGAACTCTTTGACCGCGTGCGCGCCGACGGCCACGATAGCGCCATCTTTATCTCGCTGTGCAGCGAGTGGTCCGCCTGCTACGCCAACGCCAGCCTGACGGCCGAGACGCACGAGCTCGACGTGCGCTGCATCGACTCGCGCACCGGCTCGGGCGCCGAGGGCCTGCTGGTGGAGTACGCGCTGGCCATGCGCGAGGACGGCCGCAGCCTGGACGAGACCGAGGCGCAAATCCGCGCGACGCTGCCCGACGCCCACCTGCTGCTGATTCCCCGCACGCTCGAGAATCTCGTTAAGAACGGCCGCGCGCCCAAGCTCGCCGGCCAGCTCACGCAAATGCTCAACATTCGCCTGGCCGTTTCGCCGGAGTGGAAATCGGGCGAGATCAAGGCCATAAAAAAGGGCCGCGGTGCCAAGCGCATCGTTACCAACACCATGGCCGATTGCCTCGCATTTTTGGCCGAGTATCCGGGCTCCAGCGTGCGCGTGCTCACGACCGGCGCCGCCGAGGAGCAGGAGCTTGTCAACGAGGCACTCGCGGGTCAGGATTACGTAGACGCCGGCACCGGCCCCATCGGCTGCACCATCGCCACCCACGTAGGCGTCGACGCCATCGCCATCAGCTACTGCCCCCGCTACCAGCCAACTCACTAGGGACGCCCACATCAGTTGCGGTGAAATAGGGACTGTTTTTGGCTTATCAGCCGCAAATCAATCCCTATTCCACCGCAACTTGGAAATCGGCGATCAGCCCAGCGGACCCTGAAACAGCTCCTGATGAGTGCCCATTCTCACCAGCCTAATCACTGGGTTAGTCTTATGGGGAAGATAAAGAACGACCACATCGACCAAGCCATCGGATAGGTGGAAATCGATGTGGCCGTTGTAGTTTCCGCCCGGGTTTGAGAGCTCGTGGGCGCCATACTCCGCCGGAAGTGACCCATGAGCCACAAGCTCTGCAACCGCCGCTTTAAACTCACTTTTTAGCTGCGGATGCATGCGCATCGTTCGTTTGTAGTCCACCTTAAATTGAGCCTCGACTTTAATCTCGAACATCGCTATTCCTCATCGAGGAATGACATAAGCTCATCAGCGTTATTGAATGACAGGCTATCGTCCGGCAAAATCCCCAACTCATGAGCCTCGGCGATCACCATGGCACGCCTCGTCGCCTCGTTGGGCACCTCCGCCCTTCCTACAATCTCAAAAGGAATCTTTCGCTGATTTACCAGCTGCCGAACGGCAAGATTGAGATAGGAATTGAGGCTGAGGCCGACCGAATCCAAGAACTCAGTCGCCTGCTCCTTGAGCCCCTCTTCGAT
>WGSQ01000017.1 GCA_014871605.1 Collinsella sp.
TTTGGCTCCGTTTACGATGGCGGGTGCCAGGGCCCTTACGGCGAGCCTGCCCAGCAGGTCTAGGGGAACGGCGGCGCTTGCCTGGGCGCCCAGTTTGCCGCTGGCGAGGGTGTAGATGGTGTCGCCGTCGTTGGTGGTGTGTGTGGGGCGGATGGCGTGTGCGTAGGCGTCTGCGGCCATCTGGGAGACCTTGGTGGCTTGTGCCTTAGTGAGTTCCACGTTGGTGACGATGCAGCTGATGGTGGTGTTGGTGCGGTCGAGCGGCATCTGCATGGATCCGGCGGCGGCAAAGGCTGCGAGTTCCATGTCGACGATCTGGTCGCTATCGGCTGCGGCGCGCATGCCGGCGACCCACTCGCCGGTGAAGGGGTCGACAACGTTGCCGCAGGCGTTGACCGAGACCACGGCGCCCACCTTGATGGGGCCGAGTGCCACGGCGGCAGCTCCAAGGCCGGCCTTCATGCAGGTGGCAGGCCCCATGAGCTTACCCACGGTAGCGCCCGTGCCGGCGCCTACGTTGCCCTGTTCGAGCTTGGTGGGGGTGTGGTCGAGTGCTTCGCGCACGGCGGCGATGCCGGCCTCAATGTCGGGGCGCACGGTGGGGTTACCAAAGGCGAGGTCGAAGATACAGCTGGAGCACACGATAGGCACCTGCGTGGGGCCGACGGGAAGGCCGATGCCGCGGCTCTCAAGCTCGCGAGCGACGCCGCTTGCAGCCTCGAGGCCAAAGGCCGATCCACCCGAAAGGCAGACGGCGTGGACCTTGTCGACGGTGTTCTCGGGTCGCAGCAGGTCGGTTTCGCGCGATGCTGGAGCACCGCCGCGAACGTCAACGCCGCCGGTGGCGCCCTCGGGTGCCACGATTACGGTGCAACCGGTGCCGGCCTCCTCGTCCGTATAGTTGCCATAGCAAAAGCCATCGACATCGCAGACGTCAATGGCCTCGAGCAGTGTATCCATGTTTAACTCCTATCGGTTTTCCGCCGCGCCTTGTGCCCGGTCGGGATCCGTACGGTACGCCAAAATTGTAGGCGCCGGGGGATACCCAGCGCCAGATGCAATTACGAGAGTTTTTGAATCGCGCGCGCGACGCGGGCGATGGGTAGGCCCACCACGTTATAGAAGTCGCCCGAAATATCGTGCACGAGCATGCGTCCTCCTGTGCCCTGAATGCCGTAGGCGCCGGCCTTGTCCATGGGCTCACCCGAGGCGACGTAGTGCTCGATCTGCTCGTCGGTGAGCTCGTAGAACGTCACGTCGGTCACATCGACAAAGGACAGGCTTTCGGCGGCATGCGGGGCGGCCGTATCGCCTGCCTTAACGATGCAGACGCCGGTTGCGACCTGGTGCGTGCGGCCCGAAAGCTCACGGAGCATAGTGCGCGCCTCGTCCTCGGTTGCCGGCTTGCCCAGAATCTTGCCGTCAAAGGTGACGATGGTGTCGGCCGCGACCGTCAGCTCATTGGGCTCGGCATACTCGGCAGCAACGGCAGCCGCCTTGGCGCGTGCCAAGCGCTCGACAAGCGTGAGCGGGGCCTCGCCATCAAAGGGCGTTTCGTCGATATCCGCGGGAATCACGCGAATGTTGTAGCCTGCCTCGCGCATCAGCTCTATGCGGCGCGGCGATTGCGAAGCCAAAATCATAGTTGGATGCCCTCGGCGACCTTCTCGACGGCCTTGTCGCCGGCGAGCGTGCGCAGCAGCTCCAATGCAAAGGGGAGGGACTGTGCCATGCCGCTGGCAGTGATGATGTTGCCGTCTTGCGTGACCTTCTCGCCGGTATAGGCGCCTTCGGGGAAGCTTTTCTCAAAGCCAGGGAAGCACGTGGCATGGCGCCCCTCGAGCAGGTCGAGCTCGCCCAGGATAAACGGGGCGGCGCAGATGGCGGCGACGTGCTTGGTTGCGGCGAACTCGCAGACCACGTCGCAGACGCGCTGATCTGCGCGCAGGTTGGTGGCACCGGGCAGGCCGCCGGGCAGCACGACGCAGTCGTACTCGTCAAAGTTGATCTCATCAAAGAGCGCATCGCAGGTCACGGGGATCTGCAGCGAGCTTACGACCTCGCGCGTGGGCATGATCGAGACGAGCGTGGCACGCACGCCGCCGCGACGCATGACATCGACCATGGTCAAGCATTCAATAGTTTCAAAGCCATCGGCGGCGAGAACGGCAACGCTGGGCATGAGGGTTCCTTTCATAGGCGGCATACAATTAGCCGTCTTATACCCCGAAGACCTCCGCTTGCCACGCTCGATTTCCCAATGTTTAAAATAGCCCCGTCCGAATTAGCTACCCTCACCCATCCTCAACAATCTCAATCTGTAACATCTAGACCCACTTTTGACCCCTAACTGTTACAGATCAAGACAAACGGAAACTGCCCCGACAAAACGTCTAAATCTGTAACATCTACGGACCAAAACCGGGTCTTACTGTTACAGAGCGAGACAGTCCCCAACAGCACCGCCCCGTTCGGGGAACGACCGCCACAGGTACGGCGGGCAGAGGCTCACTTTTTCCTCGGTTTTTCTTGACGGAATCTCACCTGTTGTAGTATTTTGTCCCAGTCTAAAAACGCGTGGACTTTTCTGGGCGCTAGCCACCTTTTTGCCACGCAACCGAGCAGTCGGTTGCGTGGCTTTTTTAGTCTTGGCAGCAGGTACCACATGCACCGCCAGAAGACCGCACGAGCCCACCTTCCGACTGCAGGGAACAGACGCACGAGACGTGCATCTGCAAGACAGCAGACGGAAGGGAGCCTAATGGCAGGAACAAACACAATCAAGCAACAGGCCGCCGGGGCAGGAGTCACGGGCGCGGGACAGGCCAAGGCGGCGCTCCAGGTCTTTGCGGGCGGCGCCTGCTACGGCGCGATGGCCACGACCTACAAGCTCGCCTACGCCGCGGGCTTCACCTCGGCACAGGTGGTGGCGAGCCAGGCGTGGTTTGGCTGCATCTTCTTCGCCCTCGCCACGCTCGCAGGGCACGCACTCGGGCACCGCTGGCAGCGCGTGGGCTGGAAGCTCGCCCTTAAGCTCATGGTCCTGGGAGCCCTCACCTGCCTCACCTCAATCCTCTACTGCTACGCCATGAGCGTGCTGCCCGCCCCGGTGGCGCTCACGCTCCTCTTCCAGTTCACGTGGCTGGGGCTTGTGTGGCAGACCGTCATGACGCGCCGGCCGCCGAGGCTCCTCCAAGTGGTCTCCGCCCTGGTCATCGTCTTCGGAACGGTGTTCGCCAGCGGCGTCTACAAGACCGGCATCACCGGGTACGACCCCGTGGCCCTGCTCTGCGCGCTGGGGGCGGCCGTGTCCTGCTCCCTCTTTGTCACCCTCTCCGGCAAGGTCGAGGCCCCCTGCTCGTCCGAGCAGCGTGGCGTCATCGTATGCGCGGGTTCCGTGGTCATGTCGCTCACGGTGTGCCCGGACTACGTCGTCTCGGGCGTCCTCGCCCAGGGCATCCTGCCCTTTGCCGTCATCGCCGGCTTCTTTGGCATGCTCTGCCCGGTCCTGCTCTTCGGCATGGGCTCTCCGCACCTGCCCGCGGGCCTCTCCACTGTCATGGCCGCCGCGGAACTCCCCGCCGGCCTGTTCATCGCCATGATCGTCCTCGGCGAGCCGCTCGGCGTCGTCGAGTGGCTGGGCGTCGCCATCATCCTCGCCGGCGTGTGCCTGGCACAAGTCCCCTCCCTGCTTGGAGGCCGGGAGGCACGTCGCGCCGCCGCAGGACAAGCCGTCAGCTAGTCACCCCTTCACAGGCGGCCCGCGCGCATCAGGGAAAGGGCCACGGGCCCGGCGCGCGAGGCCGCAAGGACGTTATAAAGCGTCCCCCGCAGAGATGGGGGCGCCAGAGAGAAGGAGGCACCATGCCATTTCCAAAAGGGTTCCTTTGGGGAGGAGCCACCGCCGCCAACCAATGCGAGGGAGGTTATGACGAGGGCGGCCGCGGCCTTGCCAACGTCGACGTCATCCCACACGGGCCGGAGCGCAACGACGTAAGCCGCGGCCTGAGGCGCATGCTCGACTTTGAGCCCGGGTACTACTACCCGGCCCAGACGGGCATCGACTTCTACCACCACTACCGCGAGGACATAGCCCTCTTCGCGGAGATGGGCTTTAAGGTCTTTCGCCTCTCCATCGCCTGGAGCCGCATCTTTCCCAATGGCGACGAGGAGGAGCCCAACGAGGCCGGGCTCGCCTTCTACGAGGACGTGTTCCGCTGCTGCCGCGAGCACGGGATCGAGCCCCTCGTGACCATCACGCACTTCGACTGCCCCATCCACCTCGTCAAGAAGTACGGCGCCTGGCGAAACCGCACCCTTATCGAGCTCTACAAGCGGCTTGTGACGGTGCTCTTCAACCGCTACCGCGGCCTCGTGCGCTGGTGGATCACGTTCAACGAGATGAACATGATCTTGCACCGTCCCTTCATGGGTGCCGGCATCGTCCTCGAGCCCGGGGAGAATGCCCGCGAGGCCGAGTACCGCGCCGCGCACAACGAGCTCGTGGCGAGCGCCTGGGCCACCAAGATCGCCCACGAGGTCGATCCGGAGAACAGGGTGGGCTGCATGCTCGCCGCGGGAAGCTACTACCCCTACTCCTGTCGTCCCGAGGACGTTCGCGCGGCGCAGGTCAAGAACCAGGAGGACCTCTTCTTCGTGGACGTGCAGGCGCGCGGTCGCTACCCCGGCTACGCGCTCAAGATGCTCGAGCGCGAGGGCATCGACGTGGGCATGACCGCCGAGGACGAGCGCATCCTTGCGGAGAACACCGTCGACTTCATCTCGTTTAGCTACTACTCCTCGCGCTGCACCGCGGGCGACCCCGACTCCGTGGGCGGCGTCGCCGAGGGCAACGCCTTCGCCGGCGTGGAGAACCCCTACGTGCGCACGAGCGACTGGGGCTGGGTCATCGACCCGCTGGGATTCCGCATCACGATCAACGACCTCTGGGACCGCTACCAGAAGCCGCTCTTTGTGGTGGAGAACGGCCTCGGCGCCTATGACGAGGTGCTTCCCGACGGCACGATCGAGGACGACTACCGCATCGCCTACCTGCGCGAGCACATCGAGGCCATGCGCGACGCCATCGAGCAGGACGGCGTCGAGATGCTCGGCTACACCACCTGGGGGCCGATCGACCTCGTGAGCGCGGGCTCCGGCGAGATGGAGAAGCGCTACGGCTTCATCTACGTGGACCGCGACAACCTGGGCAACGGCACGCTCGAGCGCAGGCGCAAGAAGAGCTTCTACTGGTATCAACAGGCCATCGCCACCAACGGAGGCGACCTGGGCTAGCCGCCCGGGCAATATCACTAAGGAGATAATAATGGCAGAAAAATACGACGACCTGGCCAGATCCATACTCGAGAACGTAGGCGGCGCCGAGAACGTCGCCAGCGTCGCGCACTGCATCACGCGCGTGCGCTTCAAGCTCAAGGACGAGTCCCGCGCCAACACGGCCAAGATTGAGACCCTCAAGGGCGTCATCCAGGTCATCCAGGCCAACGGCCAGTACCAGGTGGTCGTGGGTAACATCGTCGAAGACGTCTACGACGCGGTCATGGAGGCCGGCAACTTCTCGGGCGGCGCAAGCGCCGACGACGAGCCCCAGGGCGATAAGACCGTTGCCTCCGTCATCATCGACCTCATCTCTGGCATCTTCCAGCCCATCCTGGGACCGCTTGCCGCCGCAGGCATCATGAAGGGACTGCTTGCCCTCATCACCTACTTCGTCCCGGCCTTTGCAAACGACGGCCTCTACACGCTGCTCTACACCGTGGCTGACGGCTTCTTCTACTTCCTTCCCGTCGCCCTGGCGTTCAGTGCCGCGCGCAAGTTCCGCATGAACGAGTTCACTGGCGTGGCAATCGGCGTGGCGCTCCTCTACCCGACGATGGTCGCCCTGACCTCGGGCGAGGCGCTCGGCAGCATCGACCTCGGCGTGGCCGGCACGTTCTCGTGGTACGCCACCGCCCTCGGGGTCCCCATCATCATGCCCGTGTCCGGCTACGTGAGCTCGGTGATCCCCGTCCTTCTCATGGTGTGGTTCGGCTCTATCCTTGAGCGCTGGCTCAAGAGCTGGATGCCGACTGCGCTCAAGATGTTCCTCGTACCGCTCGCCACGATGACGGTCTCCATCGTCTTGGGCTACCTCGTCATCGGCCCGGTGGCAACCCTCATCACCAACCTGCTGAGCGCGGCGTTCTCGTTCATCTTCCAGCTTCCCGTGGTTGGTTCCGTCCTGGGCAGCGCCCTGGTCGGCGGACTGTGGATGTGCCTCGTCATCTTTGGCTCCCACTGGAGCCTCATCCCCATCTCCATCATGAACCTAAACACCCTCGGCCACGACAGCGTGCTCGCCGCCACCATCGGCCACGGGTTCGCGCTTGGAGCGGTCATCTTTGCCATGTACCTCAGAAACAAGGACGAGCGCTTCCGCGGCATCGCCCTTCCCGCGATGATCTCCGCCTTCTTCTTCGGCGTCACCGAGCCGGGCATCTACGGCATCGCCCTGCCCAACAAGCGCGCATTCGTCGTGGCATGCCTGAGTTCCGCCGTTGGCGGCGCCATCGTGGGAATGACGGGCGCCCTCATGTACATCTCGGGCGGCCTCGGCGTCTTCAACCTGCTCAACTTCATCGACGGGACCCCTGGTGGCGCCGGGATCTCTCACATGATCTTCGCGATCATCGCCTCGCTCGTCTCTGCCGTCCTGGCCTTTGTTATCGAGTTCATCACCTACCGGCCCAACGACGAAGAGGAAGGCGCCCGCTAGCTTGCGCCTCTTCTCGACCAGCTCCATGTAATTGAGGAGCAGTTGAGGTGGGTGAGGGCCGAGGGCGATCAAGGTGGCCGCCCTCGGCCCGGGACAACCTGCCAGAAGGCGTTTAGCTTTCTCGGGCGGCGCTGAAATGAACTGCGCCCCGATACTTGGACGGGTCAATTAGCGGCCTATGCCGCACATGGGGACTGATTCCGGAACTCCTCCGGGGTCAGCCCCTTTTGCTTAGCCCGCCTCCTCCTCTTGTTCCAGTGAACGGTATAGGCTTCGAGGTCCCGCTTGAACTCCTCGAAGCTCCGCCACGTCCGGTTCCTGTAGAATTCGTCCTTCAGGCGCCCCGGCAGCAGCTCCGTCGCATGAGCTTGCTCTCGCACGCCGCCGGCCCCGGCCGGGTACGGGCCCCCGTCGGCGCGCCCGTACCCCCTGTCGCAAAGCTCTGCTGCAAGAGTCCTCAGCGTGGCGTCGTGCCTGACTCTCCCGTCCATAAAGAAGCCCCCATTTTTAATGTTCAAGAAATGAGGGGGCGGTTCAATTTCGGGACGGGGATTAAATAATCATTCGGTGCAAATTGATTATTTAATCCCCGTCCCAGAAAAATCATCGGGCGTGGCCTTGGGCAAACAGTCTAGTTGCGCTTGAGGTGGACGACGGTTTCGCAGTGGAAGGTTTGCGGGAACAGATCGACCGGTGTGATCTTGACGGGGGAGAAGGTGCCTTCCTCGACAAAGCGCTTGAGATCGCGCGCCAGGGTGGCAGGGTCGCAGCTCACATAGGCGACATCGCGCGCACTCGTGCTGGCGATGAGGTCGATGGCCTCGGGCGCCAAGCCCGCGCGTGGTGGGTCGACCACCAGGACATCGGCGTCCTGGTCGGGGAACTCGCGCACGGCATCGCCGCCGATGACGTCGACGTTATCGAGCTTGTTGATCTCCAGGTTGCGACGCAGGTCGCGCACGGCCGGGCCGTAGGCCTCGACGGCGGCGACAAAGTCGCAGCGGCGGGCGAGCGGCAAGGTAAAGGTGCCGGCACCGCAGTACAGGTCCACGGCAAGCTCGTCTTCCTGCGGATCGAGCGCCTCCATAACGAGCTCGATCAAAATCTCGGCGCCCTTGGTGTTGACCTGGAAAAAAGACGGGGCAGACAAGCGCATCTGACCCTCGGCGATATTCTCGGTCCATGAGCCCTCTCCGGCGAGCATTTCGACCTTGGAGACACGGCGGGCCTTCTTTTCGCCCTTGCTCATCACGCGCACGACGCTCGTGGGATGAGCGGCGTCCGCCAGCACGCGGGAGACCTGCGAGCGCGGAAAAGAGCCTGTCGGCGTCCAGAGTGCGACCTCGAGTGCCTTGGTGCGGCGCGATGCGCGAATGCCCACGCGTTCGAGCCCCAAGTCATGGCTGCCGCTTAGATAGTTAAGTGCGCCGACGACCGATTTGAGTGCCTTCGGGAAGCGCTTATCGAACAGCGGACACATATCGACGGTCACGATTTTGCTGGGGTCGACACCGTGCATGCCAAGGCGCACGCGACCGTTGACGACGGTCGGTTCGAGCTCGATTTTATTGCGGTAGCCCCAGTCGTCCTTGGTGTGGCAGATGGGCTGTACCAACTCATCGACCTGCTCAGGAGCGAACTTGCCGATGCGCTCGAGCGTGGAGCGCAGGTTTTGCTCCTTGGCGGCGAGCTGTGCCGTGCGTGAGAGATTGCCCCACGAACAACCACCGCAGATGCCCACGAAGGGGCAGGGGGGCTGAATGCGATCGGGGCTCGGCTCCAGAATCTCGGTCGTGCGGGCGCGCATAAACGACTTGCCGTCCTGCACGACCTCGGCTTCGACGGTGTCGCCTGCCACGGCGCCCTGCACAAAGACGGCCTTGCCGTTGTCGGCATGTGCCAGACCGTCGGTGCCGTACGTCATCGATTCTATGGTGAGCTTCATATTCCTGCCTGCCATTCGCGGTTTTGTTCGCAACCATGGTAGCAGGGAAAAGCGCCCCGTATCTGGGGCATTCCTCAAATACGGGGCGCTTTTACAAACGACTATTTCGTCTTGCCTGTAATGAGCGTCTTAAGACCCAGGCCGATCAGACCCAGGCCCATGCGCACGCGGCCGGGGCGATGGCGCTCGATGGCCTTGGTCTTGCCGGCGGGCTTATCGCGACGGGCGCTCGTCTCGGGTGCGGGCTTGATGACCTGCGGATCGGGCTGAGGTGCAGGTGCAGGCTCGGGCTCAATGACGGTCGCCTGGACCTCTTGGACCTTGGGTGTGGCCGGCTGCGGCTCAGGAGCAGGGGCGGGCTTTGCCTCGGCGGCGGGCTCCGGAGTCGCAGTAGCGGGCTCGGGCGCTTTCTCCACGGCGGGCTCTGCGGCAGCCTCGGGCTCATTCACCAGGGGAGCTGCAACCGCTTCCGGTTTGGCAGCTGCCCCGTGTTCAACCTCGGCCTGAATAGCTTCTTCGGCCACACGTTCCTTCTCCTGTGCGCGCTGCTGCGCGGCGGCCTCGGCGTTGCGATAGGCACGCTCCAGTAGAGCTTCCTGCGAGTTGAAGGGTTTCTCACCCTCTGCACACTCCACGGGGACCCAGGTGCCGTCGCTCGTGAGGCTGCGGGCCTTCACGTTGTCCTGCAGCTGCATGCCCATGCACTCGTGTACCAGGGCGCGGCAGGTGGGGTCGAGCACGGGGAAGGCAATCTCCACGCGGTGCTCGGTGTTGCGCGTCATCATGTCTGCCGAGCTCAGGTAAATCATGTCCGAGTCCACGCCGAAAGCATAGACGCGCGCGTGCTCCAAAAAGCGTCCGACGATGGAGCGGACATGCACGTTCTCGGTCTTGCCCGGAACACCGGGCTTGAGGCACGAGATGCCTCGGATGATCATGTCTACGCGCACGCCGGCACACGATGCCTCGGCGATCTTGTCGATAACCTCGCGGTCGGTCAGCGAGTTGAGCTTAAAGAACACGCGGGCGGGCTCGCCGGCAAGGGCGCGCTGGATCTCGCGGTCAAGCCCGCGCATGATGAGCGGTTTCAGTCCGACGGGCGCCACACCCAGGAAGCGGTAGTCGCCGCGCAGGTTGCCCAGCGACAGATTGCGGAAGAACAGGTTGGCGTCTTCACCGATGCCGGGATGGGCCGTCATGAGCATAAAGTCGCTGTAGAGTTTGGCCGTCTTCTCGTTAAAGTTGCCGGTGCCCAAAAGTGTGAGGCGCGTTAGCGCCATGCCCTCGCGATAGGTGAGCTGGCAGATCTTTGAGTGGCATTTAAAGCCCTCGGAACCATAGATGACGGTGCAGCCGGCCTCTTCCAGGCGCTCGGCCCACTCGATGTTGTTCTGCTCGTCAAAGCGTGCGCGGAGCTCCATGAGCACCGTGACCTCTTTGCCGTTCTCGGCAGCATCGATCAGCGACTCGCATAGGCGGCTCTGCTTGGCCACGCGGTAGAGCGTGATGCGCAACGAGATGCACTCGGGGTCGTAGGCTGCTTCGTGCACCAGGTCCAAGAACGGGTTCATGGCCTCGTAAGGGTAGAAGAGCAGCTTGTCGTGCTGCAGCACCTGCTCGCGGATGGAGCGGGTCATGTCGATGTTGGGATTGGGCTGCGGCCTAAACGGCGTAAAGAGCAGCTCGTTGCGCAGGTGCTCGGGAATCTTGCCCTCAATGCCGAAGACGTAGCCCAGGTTGAGCGGGATATCGCAGGTAAAGACCGAGCGACGCGAAAGCTCGAGCGCCTTGCGGATAGTCTTGAGCGTCGCCTTCTCGAGCGATCCCGAGACCGCGAGCACTACCGGCTGCAGGCGCAGGCGCTTCTTGAGAATGCGCTTCATGTGCTGGCGGTAGTCCTCTTCCTCCTCGACGCCCTCGCCGTCCGGATCGATGTCAGCGTTGCGGGTGACGCGGATCAGCGCACGATCCAGCGGCTTATAGGAGCCAAAGCAGCTGTCCAAGCAGGCGAGGATGACGCCCTCGAGCAAGATGTAGGAGTAGGTGCCGGTGGGCGAGGGGATCTCGACCACGCGGTTCATCGAGGCGGGAATCTCGATAAGGCCCAGCAGGCTCTCCTCGTCGGTGGCACCGTCCAGACCACAGGCCAGATAGAGCGCGCCATTGCGCAGGTTGGGGAAGGGGTGGCGCGGATCGATGACCAGCGGCGAGATGACCGGTGACACGTAGGCCTGGAAGTAGCGGGTTACAAAGGTGCGCTCCTCGGGCGTAAGCGAATCGATGCGGGCGCGGTGAACGCCCAAGGTGTCGAGCTTGCCCTCGATGCTCTTAAAGATGGACTCCCAACGGGTAAGGAGCCCGGGCATTTCGGCCATGACAGCATCGACCTGTTCGGAGGCGGTCATATTGCTCTTGTTGTCGACAGGTTGTTTTTTGAGCTCCGCCAGATCGGACAGGCCGCCCACGCGCACCATAAGGAACTCGTCGAGGTTGGACTCGAAGATCGAGACGAACTTTAGTCGCTCGAATAACGGAACGGTTTCGTCGAAGGCTTCGTCGAGCACGCGGTTGTCAAAGCGTAGCCAGCTGAGCTCTCGGTTTTGCGTGTACGAGAAGTCGCGCGGCGGTTTGCGCAGCTTTGCGGCGGCTTGCTTCTTTTCGATTTTGCTCGGCATATGCATCTGTCCGTTCAGTCCCCACAAGGGACGGTAGCCTAACACTAATCACTATTGTCTCAATTTAGTCGACCGCTGGCACGGACGTATCGCGTGAACGGTATCTTTACCTACTTCTTACGCTGACAAGTCATAGGACTGACGTCCTGCTCGTCTGCAAGTGGTCTATATCCACACTCAACTGGTACGTAAGTGTGAATAAGAATGATGGATAGCTGAATATCATTGAATGCAGGCGGAAACGTAAACAAACATCATTTATATACATAAAACCGATTTAGCTATGCAATTCTGAATCAAAAGTTTAGAGATGCAATTGCAAATAGTTTTTTGGAAAAAGAGCGTTTACCTTAGAAAAGTTACTTTAGAACGCCGAAGTACATTATGGGGGAATCTCGTGCGATATACCGTTCATCGCACTTTGTTGACCGTTCGGGGGCGAGGTGGAATTGCGGGTGGAATTTGGATATAACTAGAGCTGTCAGCAAGCAGCGTCCGCTATGGAAGGGCGCTGAGAGATTCGGCCGAAAGGCCCGAAAGAAAGGTAGGAGGCCATGACGAAAGGTCTGCACGTGCCTTCCGAGATCGGCAAGCTCAGGAAGGTCTGCCTGCACCGTCCCGGCGACGAGCTCCTCAACCTGCCGCCCGACGAGCTCGAGCGACTCCTGTTCGACGACGTCCCGTTCCTGGAGGTCGCGCAGCAGGAGCACGACACCTTCGCCCAGATCCTGAGGGACCAGGGCGTGGAGGTCCTCTACCTCGAGAACCTCGTCGCCGAGGTGTTCGACCAGGTCCCCGGCGCCCGCGCCGAGTTCACCGACCAGTACATCGCCGAGGCCGGCATCCGCGGCCAGCACATGCCGCAGATCGTCCGCGAGAAGCTGGACTCCATCGAGGACAACCTCGAGTTCGTCAAGAAGACCATGGCCGGCATGACCAAGTCCGAGATCGACATGCCCCTCACGGCGTCCACGACCCTCGACTCCCTGGTCAACTCCGAGTCCGAGTCCGACCTGATCATCGACCCGATGCCCAACCTCTACTTCACCCGCGACCCGTTCGCGGTCGTCGGCGAGGGCGTCAACCTCAACCGCATGTACTCGGTCACCCGCAACCGCGAGACCCTGTACGGCAAGTACGTCTTCAAGTACCACCCCGACTACAAGGACGTCTCGCTGTACTTCCGCCGCGACTGCCAGTTCCACACCGAGGGCGGCGACGTGCTGAACATCAACGAGAAGACCCTCGCCGTCGGCATCTCCCAGCGCACCCAGGCCGCCGCGATCGACGTCATGGCCCAGAACATCTTCTGGAACTCCGACTCCAAGGTCGAGCGCATCCTGGCCTTCGACATCCCGGTCTCGCGCGCCTTCATGCACCTCGACACGGTCTTCACCCAGATCGACGTCGATAAGTTCACGATCCACCCCGCCATCATGGGCACCCTGCGCGTCTACGAGCTGACCGCCGGCAAGAACCCGGGCGACGTGAACATCCGCCTGATCGAGGACACCCTCGAGCACGTCCTGGAGGACGCCACCGGCGTCGACCAGGTCAAGCTGATCCCCTGCGGCGGCGGCGACCCGATCGCGGCCTCCCGCGAGCAGTGGAACGACGGCTCCAACACCCTGTGCGTCGAGCCCGGCAAGATCTGCGTCTACGCCCGCAACACCGTCACCAACGACGTGCTGTACAAGGAGGGCCTGGACCTTCTCGTCGTGCCCTCCGCCGAGCTCTCCCGCGGCCGCGGCGGCCCGCGCTGCATGAGCATGCCCTTCTGGCGCGAGGACCTCTAAGGTCTTCAAGGACCCGTACAGGTCATAATACATGCATCTAGCTGCCATTAGATGTCTCCCATTGGGGCGGTGCGGGTTTTCGCACCGCCCCAATCTTGTATGAGGAACGTCAACACGATTGGATGACTGCTTTTGTAAGGAGCTTGGCCATGGACATCAAGACGATTGGCGTTGAGGAATGGCTCAACGTTTGGGAGAAGAGCGCCACGTGGGACATCGCCCAGTCGACGATCTCGTCGCTCACCATGGGCGAGCTGCGCGCGCTTGATGAACAGGACGGCGCCACGTTCTACGAGCGCTTGGATCGCGAGAAGATGAACTACGGCTGGATCGAGGGCTCGCCGGAGTTTAAGGCCGAGGTTGCCAAGCTGTATCGTCGGGAGGTCAATCCCGATCACATTCTGCAGACCAATGGCTGCACGGGCGCTAACCTCAACGCCATCATGGCTGTGGTCGAGCCCGGCGACCATGTTATCGCCGAGTGGCCCACCTACGCGCCGCTCTACGAGATTCCGCGCACGCTGGGCGCCGAGGTCGAGTATTGGGAGCTTCGCGAGGAACTCGGCTGGAAGCCCGATATCGAGGAACTCAAGCGCTTGGTGCGCCCCAACACCAGACTCATCTGCATCAACAACGCATCGAACCCCATCGGTACGGTGCTCGATGCCGATATGCTCGGCCAGATTGCCGAGATCGCCCGTTCGGTGGGCGCCTACGTGCTGTGCGACGAGGTGTATCTGCTGCTTGAGAACACCGAGGCCTTTATGTCGATGGCTGACGTGTACGAGAATGCCATTGTCACCAACTCGGTGTCCAAGACCTATTCGACGCCTGCGGCCCGCGTGGGCTGGGTCGTGGCAGACGAAGAGATATCCAGCCGCATCCGCACCTATCGCGATTACACCATGATCTGCGGCGGCGTGTTCAACGATGCCCTGGCGACCTATGTGCTTGAGCACAAGGACAAGATCCTTGAGCGCAATCGCAAGATCGTGTTTGGCAACCGCGATATCGCGCAGGCTTGGATCGATACGCAGCATCGCGTTTCCTGGACGGCCCCGCAGGGCGTGTCCACCTCGTTTATCCAGCTTGATATTCCCGAGGACGACGAGGAGTTCTGCAAGCGCCTGCTGTCCGAGAGGGGAGTGCTGCTGGTACCCGGCAGCCGCTTTGAGCTTCCCTGCGGCGCACGCCTGGGCTACTGCGCGAGCGAGGACGTTCTGCGCGAGGGCCTGAGGCTTTTGGGCGAGGCACTGGCGGAGTTCGATCGCTAGGATTCCGATGATCTTCGAGGGCCTTATCCAAATTAGCCGAAGATAATCGAAAACGGACCCGTTTCCCTAGTGAAGCGGGTCCGTTTTTCTATACCGAGAAGTCAAGTTGTTACAAATGGAGCCGTAAAGCGAGTCGGTATCCGCTGGGCCTTATACTGAGTTTCCGGTGAACGGTATCAAGCGTCTGGTAAACGGTAATTTATTTACCAGAAATGAATAGGACAAACTTTTTTCTGAATAAAAATGAAAATGGTTGAGACACGGTATGAACCGCTAATTCTATTCATAGCTTTATTGGAAATATGCAATTTGAGGATGGTTTAACAAAGTTTAGTTCCATTTGATTTTAGGATTAAAACGCGTTTAAGCACGTAAATACGCTTTATTAAGATGAAGTGTGCCATGCGTGAAGTATATGTGTATGCCGTTCACCCCCTATAAAAAACCGTTCGGGGGCAAGGTGGAAGTATGAGCTGATTTTGGATATAAATATGTCGTCAGCAATAACGCCTCACACGGAGGGGCGCTAACGAATCGGCCCTGACAAGGGCCCGAAAGAAAGGTAGGAGGCCATGACGAAAGGTCTGCACGTGCCTTCCGAGATCGGCAAGCTCAGGAAGGTCTGCCTGCACCGTCCCGGCGACGAGCTCCTCAACCTGCCGCCCGACGAGCTCGAGCGACTCCTGTTCGACGACGTCCCGTTCCTGGAGGTCGCGCAGCAGGAGCACGACACCTTCGCCCAGATCCTGAGGGACCAGGGCGTGGAGGTCCTCTACCTCGAGAACCTCGTCGCCGAGGTGTTCGACCAGGTCCCCGGCGCCCGCGCCGAGTTCACCGACCAGTACATCGCCGAGGCCGGCATCCGCGGCCAGCACATGCCGCAGATCGTCCGCGAGAAGCTGGACTCCATCGAGGACAACCTCGAGTTCGTCAAGAAGACCATGGCCGGCATGACCAAGTCCGAGATCGACATGCCCCTCACGGCGTCCACGACCCTCGACTCCCTGGTCAACTCCGAGTCCGAGTCCGACCTGATCATCGACCCGATGCCCAACCTCTACTTCACCCGCGACCCGTTCGCGGTCGTCGGCGAGGGCGTCAACCTCAACCGCATGTACTCGGTCACCCGCAACCGCGAGACCCTGTACGGCAAGTACGTCTTCAAGTACCACCCCGACTACAAGGACGTCTCGCTGTACTTCCGCCGCGACTGCCAGTTCCACACCGAGGGCGGCGACGTGCTGAACATCAACGAGAAGACCCTCGCCGTCGGCATCTCCCAGCGCACCCAGGCCGCCGCGATCGACGTCATGGCCCAGAACATCTTCTGGAACTCCGACTCCAAGGTCGAGCGCATCCTGGCCTTCGACATCCCGGTCTCGCGCGCCTTCATGCACCTCGACACGGTCTTCACCCAGATCGACGTCGATAAGTTCACGATCCACCCCGCCATCATGGGCACCCTGCGCGTCTACGAGCTGACCGCCGGCAAGAACCCGGGCGACGTGAACATCCGCCTGATCGAGGACACCCTCGAGCACGTCCTGGAGGACGCCACCGGCGTCGACCAGGTCAAGCTGATCCCCTGCGGCGGCGGCGACCCGATCGCGGCCTCCCGCGAGCAGTGGAACGACGGCTCCAACACCCTGTGCGTCGAGCCCGGCAAGATCTGCGTCTACGCCCGCAACACCGTCACCAACGACGTGCTGTACAAGGAGGGCCTGGACCTTCTCGTCGTGCCCTCCGCCGAGCTCTCCCGCGGCCGCGGCGGCCCGCGCTGCATGAGCATGCCCTTCTGGCGCGAGGACCTCTAAGTCTTTCCGTTTCCGGTGCGGTCCCCCTACAACCGCACCGGCTTCGCCCGTTAAACGGGCACCACTAATACTTACGTAATTCATTTCTTCGAAAGGAATCAAACCATGGGTGTTAACCTCTCCGGCCGTAGCTTCCTCAAGCTTCTCGACCTCACCACCGAGGAGATCGAGTACCTGCTCAAGCTCTCCAAGAACTTCAAGGATATGAAGCGCGCTGGCGTTCCGCACCGCTATCTCGAGGGCAAGAATATCGTTCTGCTCTTCCAGAAGACCTCTACTCGTACCCGCTGCGCCTTCGAGGTCGGCGGCATGGATCTGGGTATGGGCGTGACCTACCTCGATCCGGGTTCGTCGCAGATGGGCAAGAAGGAGTCCATCGAGGACACCGCCCGCGTTCTCGGCCGCATGTATGACGGCATCGAGTTCCGTGGCTTTGCCCAGGACGACGTCGAGGAGCTCGCTGCTAAGTCCGGCGTGCCCGTGTGGAACGGCCTGACCACCGAGTGGCACCCCACCCAGATGCTCGCCGACATCCTGACCGTCCAGGAGAACTTCAACTACGACATCAAGGGCAAGACCCTCGTCTTCATGGGCGACTGCAAGAACAATGTCGCTCGCTCCCTCATGGTCGTCTGCTCCAAGCTCGGCATGAACTTCGTGGCCTGCGGCCCCGAGGAGTGCATGCCCGCTGACGACGTCATCGAGGCCTGCAAGCCCATCGCCGAGGCTAACGGCTGCACCATCAAGCTGACCACCGACGTCAAGGACGGCGTCACCGGTGCCGACGTTATCTACACCGACGTGTGGGTCTCCATGGGCGAGCCCGACGAGGTCTGGGCCGAGCGCATCGCTCAGCTCACCCCGTATCGTGTTACCTCCGAGGTCATGGCTATGGCCAACCCGGGTGCTATCTTCCTGCACTGCCTGCCCAGCTTCCACGACACCAACACCCCGCTTGGCGCCGAGAAGTGCGAGCAGTTCGGCATCACCGAGCAGGAGGTCACCGACGAGGTCTTCGAGAGCCCCGCTTCCAAGGTCTTCGACGAGGCCGAGAACCGCATGCACACCATCAAGGCTGTCATGTACGCCACGCTCAAGTAAGAGCATCTAGCATCTCGCTCGGGGTGTATTGCTGCACACCCCGAGCGGTTTTATCTGGTAATAATCTCGCATCAAGCGGCAGGCACGGCACGGAAGAGCCGCTTCTGGCGAGATCAGTAAATGATTTATGAAGGGGGGATGAGAACTATGACTGAGACCGCTAAGAAAAAGCGCGGTATGCCTTCATCGTTCACCATTCTTCTTGCTCTGCTGGCAATTGTCGCAGTGATTACCGTTATCGTCTCCGGCACGTCCGGCGGCGCGGTTACTGCCGCCCGTCTGAGCGATTTCTGCACCGCCCCGATTAAGGGCTTCGCTGACGCTCTGCCCGTCTGCCTCTTCGTTATGATCCTGGGCGGCTTCCTCGGCATGATGACCGAGACCGGCGCTCTGGACAACGGCATCGCCGTTCTGGTGCAGAAGCTTAAGGGCAACGAGATTATGCTCATTCCCGTGCTGATGCTCATCTTCTCCCTCGGTGGTACCACCTATGGTATGTGCGAGGAGACCGTTCCCTTCTACGCCCTGCTCGCCGCTACCATGATGGCTGCTGGCTTCGACCCCATGGTCGGTGCCGCTACCGTCCTGCTCGGCGCTGGCTGCGGCTGCCTGGGCTCCACGGTTAACCCGTTCGCCGTCGGCGCTGCCGTCGACGCTCTGACCGGCGTTGGCATTGAGGTCAACCAGTCCATCATCATCGGCCTCGGTGCCGTCCTGTGGATTGTCACTACCGCTATGTCCATCTTCTTCGTGATGAGCTACGCCAAGAAGGTCAAGGCTGACAAGGGTTCCACCATCCTGTCGATGCAGGAGCTCAAGGACGCCGAAGAGGCTCACGGCAAGGCTGCTTCCGAGGTCCACAAGGAGGTCAAGCTCACCGGTCGTCAGAAGGGTGTTCTGATCGCCTTCGCCTTCACCTTCGTCGTCATGATCGTCGGCTTCATTCCGCTGGCCGACCTCAACGAGGGCGTCGCCAACTTCTTCGACGCTGGCGCTGTCTACGACGCCGACGGTAACGCCGTCGTCCAGGGCTGGTCTGCCCTGATCACCGGCCTGCCCATTGGCCAGTGGTACTTCGACGAGGCTTCCACCTGGTTCTTCCTCATGGCCGTCCTGATCGGTATCATCGGTGGCCTGTCCGAGAAGCAGATCGTTAACACCTTCATCACCGGCGCTGCCGACATGATGTCCGTTGTTCTCGTCATCGCCCTCGCCCGTGGTATCTCCGTCCTCATGGCTAACACCGGCCTCGACGTCTTCGTCCTCGACGCTGCCGCCAATGCCCTGGCTGGCCTGTCCGGCGTGATCTTCGCTCCCATGAGCTTCCTGGTCTACTTCGGCCTGTCCTTCCTGATCCCCTCGACCTCCGGTATGGCCACCGTCTCCATGCCCATCATGGGACCGCTGGCTGTTAAGCTCGGCTTCTCGCCCGAGGTCATGGTCATGATCTTCTCCGCCGCCATCGGTGTCGTGAACCTGTTCACCCCGACCTCCGGCGCCATCATGGGCGGTCTCGCCCTGGCCAAGATCGAGTGGACGACCTGGCTCAAGTTTGCCCTTAAGCTCATCGTCGCGCTCTCCGTCGTCTGCGCCATCATCCTGACCGTCGCCTGCGTGTTGCTCTAAGTACCCAACGGGTACCCCACGGAAACCTTGACGATCCTGTAAAGGATCACCTGGTCATCGTCTGTCCGGTGGGGTCAACCCACCGGTAGACTCCTACCTTTAGCCCCCTTCCGTTCCGTGCGCGGGAGGGGGCGCTCTTGTGTTCCCG
>WGSQ01000170.1 GCA_014871605.1 Collinsella sp.
ACACCGCCCAGCACGCCGTTTTCGTAGCCGATATGCTCGGGGAGCAGGCCTTCGCCGCCATTACGGCGGCTCTGCCATTCGATGATGCGGTCGAAGTACTCGGGGCGCGGATTGAAATAGCCAAACATGGGGTGCTGGGCGCGCTGAATGATGTACTCCTGGACCGTGGGCACCGTGGCAAAGTTCATGTCCGCCACCCACATGGGAATGCGGTCGAAGCCCTCGTCGGGTGCGTTCGGAGCCATGCCGGGAATCTCGCCCCAGGAGTCAACGGCGATGGCGTCCATGCCGTGGCGGTCGATAAGCGAGATAAAGTCGTATTTCATGCTGAGCTCCCGTGCAAAGCGGATTGTTTTGGTAGGCGTTATTGTCCACCAGCGCGGGCGGTTTTGGCATGGGTTTTGGTCTTGAATTTGGCGGGGTCGGACGAATCGCCGGTTAGTCCTGCGCCTCTTTGACGGCGACCACCGTTAGCCTGGTTCCGTCAACGGTAAAAGACACGTCGAGTCCGGCGTATGCCAAGTGATAAACGCGGTTTGGCTCGTGCTTGCTGCCTGCGCGGCGCGGATCTTGGCGAAGGACCTCGACCAGGCCGGGGAGCTTTGCGGGCGGGACCATGTCCTGCAGCGTTTGCGGGAGCTCGACATCGAGCTTTTGCCACGGCGCATCCTCAATCCAGCCACCAGTCGCATCCGGGTGACAGTCTGCAAACGGAATGTAGGGCTTGATGTCATAGATGGGCGTGCCGTCGCGCAGATCGGCCCCCAGCACATGGATGATGGGGCCATCGTCGGTAAGCTCGACGCGGTCGAGCTTGACGCAGGTGAGCCCGATGGGATTAGGGCGAAACGGACTGCGCGTGGCAAAGACGCCCACACGCTCGGCGCCGCCCAGACGCGGCGGACGCACGGTTTTCGACCACTTGGCATTAGTTCCGGACCTGTCCTGCGACTTGGCATCGGCGGCTATGTCCTTAGCCGTGCCGCCGGGCGTGCCGTTTTCAAAACGCCACAGCAGCCATAGGTGAGAGAAGGAGTCCAGGCCCTCAACCGCTGCATTGGAGGCAAATTCCGGCTCAAAAACGATACGTCCCTGCAGATGAGGCGCCAAAAAGCTGTTGCGTGGAATGCCGAACTTCTGCGGCAGATCGGTATGTATGTGTGCAATAGGTTCCATGCCGGTCATTGTACGGCATGGAGGCGTGGGACGTTGTACGCAATTCTTCGCCGCGGCCCCCGTCGCGCAACCAACGGTTGCTTGGAAGGGCACCTGCCGCCGCGTATGCTTAAAGCCAACAACCAGCAGAAAGGAGCCGTTATGGCCTTCGCAGAAAAGCTCATTGCTGTCCGTCGCGCCCATCATCTTACCCAAGAGCAACTCGCCGCCAAGCTCTTCGTCACACGCCAAGCCGTCAGCCGTTGGGAACGCGGCGAAGTCACACCGGGCATCGACATGATGAAGCTCATTGCCGCCGTGACCGGCGAGCCGCTGTCTCACCTGCTCGAAATGCCCGAGCACTATTGCCAGAGCTGCGGCATGATACTCACGCCCGACGACTGCGGCACCGACGCCACGGGCGCCACGACCGACCATTACTGCAAGTGGTGCTACGACCACGGCAAGTACACCTACGACACCACCATGGAGGCAATGATCGAGGATTGTGCCCCGCGGCTGGCACAAAACACCGGCATGTCGCTCGACGAAGCCGTCTCGCTCATGGGCGCCGTCCTGCCACAACTGGAGCGCTGGCGCACCGTGCAGGAAAACGAGGAGCGCTACGGCGCCGAAGCACGGGCGCGCTATGGCGATGAGGCTATCGATGCAGCAAACGAAACGTTACTGGACATGGATCCTCAGACATGGAACGACATGAAAGAACTCGAGCGCGCTATTCTGGGTCAGCTCTCGATTGCCATGGGCGACGGCGATCCAAAGAGCAGCGAGGCCCAAAAACTTGTTGCGATGCATCGTCGTTGGATTGGCCTCAACTGGGGAAGCGAACCCCAAGACGAGGCATACCTGGGGCTCGCTCACGGCTATCTTGCCGACCAGCGCTTTGTCGACTACTACGACAAGCCCTGCGGCGCCGGGGCCACAGCGTTTCTGGTCCAAGCAATCGAGTCATCGCTGACGCGCGCATAGACTGCAGCGGCTTTGGGTATTTCAATCGAAACCTCAACCGATTGGAGACACCATGGCTACTGATCATGAGCTCGTGTTGTACGTTATGACCGGCTGCCCGTATTGCATAAAGGTCAAGCGCTTCCTGGCCGATAACGGCGTGACCATCCCCGAGCGCAATATCTCGACCGATTCCGATGCCGAGCAGACGCTCATCGCCGTCGGCGGCAAACGCCAGGTTCCCTGCCTGTTCATCGACGGCACACCACTCTACGAATCAAGCGACATCATCACCTGGGCACAGAAAAACCTGCTCTAGCACTCATTGGGGACGCACTTAAATGAGTAGTCGTTAAAGAACGTCCCCAAATGACTAGCCCCGCCGAACCCAAACATGTACGCCAGCATCCAAAGTCGACATTTTTCGACATCTTTGGATGCTGGCGTACAGCTTTTTGCGCGGGTCCCTCACAACCACTCATTGGGGACGTACTTAAATGAGTAGGTAGGAATTCAGTTTCTCAAATATATAGAACATACGTTTGCTTATATGCTATACTCGCCTCAAGGCATGAGACTGGTCGAGAGATCCCGCGGAGGTCCCCAATGACACGCTGGAGCGAGCTCGGTAAGTAAGATCGGTGGTTACTGCACTCGTCCATCTCAGACAGGTTGCGCTCCTGTTCGCCGTCGCCATCAAAGAACGGCACTCACAACCAAACGTTTCCGTTGTCCGTGAGTCACACAGGAGTGCATCGTTATGGCTAAAAAGATTCCAACCCTTTCACCCGACATTATTTCAAACACCTGCTCAGACATCAGCAGGATTGTCGAGGCCAAACACCTCGGCCAGAAAGGTATCAACCATGAGACCTCCTCGGAAGGGGCTCTGCTCATCGGGCGCCGTCTCGAGCAAGAGATTGCCGGATACCCCATCTCCAATCTCAATGGCTTACTCTCGCCCATCGCTTGCCACCTCAAGCAGCACTTTAGCCCAAGCCTGGGCCCGACTTATCTCAAGCGTTGCATAAAGCTCGCACGAATTGTTCCGGAAGACATGGGTTTTCGACCGGAGCTTGATCTGGAACACTATCAGTCGCTCGCTCACATCGCCGACAAAGATCTGCGCTTAGATCTGATGAACGTTGCCGCGGATAACCATTGGAGCGCGTTGCGCATCGATCGTCATGCCCGCTATCGAAGTCCGCAGGACACCTTGGATGCTTGGGAGCGCCGTGTGCTTGAATCAAATCAAGAAGTACGGCGCTTCGCCCGCGCCTACACAGATGTCTGTGGAATCATTTCGCTCGATGAACTTATTGAGCTCTACAACTCCTGTGCCCCCAATCCAGTCTCGAGATTTGAGATAAATGAGACTATTTGGCAAATCAGGAACGAATCGGGACAAATCGACAATCCCTGCATTATATCCAGAGATAGAAAACTCTATCTCATAGCGCCAGAGCTCGATGACGCTGTTGGTGAAGCCCCTTATTACTATGATGACTACGGATACTCCTATCGAAAATATGAACGGCGCAGCGAATACACCGGTGAGATGCGCGCGCTGCGCGAACGGCGCGTTGGCATCAGAGTAGCAGCCATCTTCGCCGGTCACGAACGTCTTCCAATCAGAAAGCTCAGCTATGACGAAGTCATCTGCGGGCATATAAAGTGCAGTCGATCTGTCGAACGACTCAAGCAGTACGTCCTGAGAGACCCTGAGCTCAAGGCATCTGATTTCCATGCAAGAGAAGATGAGTTCGATTTCATCATGACAAAGCTTTTGCGTTCCGTTGGACTCAACGGTATGCCGACAGCCCAGCAAATTGCCGAAGACGCAGCTTTCTTATTGATTGTCGTACGACCCGAGCTTTATGAACGCAAGAAAACACCCGAGGTCTCCAAGCTCCTCTCGATAATCTATGAAGACGCTCCCCTCTGGGAGTTCAACGGACG
>WGSQ01000171.1 GCA_014871605.1 Collinsella sp.
GACTTCTTCATTCGCGGTATCGAGATCACCATCGCGCTTGCCACCTTCGGCACCGTCATCGCATTCTTCCTGGCACTGCTCTTCGTGTTCCTGCGTATTCAGACCTTCGATCGCGTGGATAACGACCTGGTGCGCTTCTTTAAGAGTATCGGCCGCGGCTTTGCGACCGTCTACTCCACCATCGTGCGCGGCACGCCCATGATGGTCCAGGGTCTGCTCATCTATTACGCGGGCTTCACCGTTTTGCGTGGTATGGGCTTCGAGACCGCCCAGGCCAACCAGATCTGGAGCACCTTCACCGCCGGCCTCGTTACCATCTCGCTCAACTCCACCGCCTACATGATGGAGGTCCTGCGCGGCGGCATCGAGTCCATCGATCCCGGCCAGGCCGAGGCGGCGCGCTCGCTGGGTCTGTCGCAGTGGCAGGCCATGCGCAAGGTCGTGTTCCCCCAGGGTATTAAAAACGCGATCCCCGCACTCACCAACGAGCTCATCATCAACATCAAGGATTCGTCGGTGCTTTCGGTCATCGGCGTGTTCGACCTCATGTACGCCACCACCACCGTCGCCGGCGTGTACTACCGCCAGATGGAGGTCTACTGCGTGGCGCTCGTGGTCTACCTGATCCTGACGCTCGTGGCGAGCCGCCTGCTCGAGGCCTTTGGCAAAAAGCTCGGCGCCGAGGCCCCGGCAACGCTGCCCAGCTCCAACTAGGCTCAAGACGAGGAGAATCATCATGGCAGATATCGCCACTACCGGCACCGCGGCCGCCGCACAGACCAATGAGCCGCTTATCCGCGTCGAGGGCCTGCGCAAGAGCTTTGGCTCGCTCGAGGTGCTTAAGGGCATCGACCTGTCCATTAACCCCGGCGAGGTCGTTACCATTATCGGCGCCTCGGGCTCGGGCAAGTCGACCTTCCTGCGCTGCCTCAACCTGCTCGAGACCCCGGACGCGGGCCATATCTGGTTTCACGGCCAGGACCTTACGGCCGAGCGCTGCAACATTAACAAGCTGCGTGAGGACATCGGCATGGTGTTCCAGAGCTTTAACCTGTTCAACAACATGGATGTGCTCGACAACTGCACGCTCGCGCCCGTCACGCTCAAAAAGATGAGCAAGGCCGAGGCCGAGAAGGTCGCGATGGAGCATCTGACGAGCGTGGGGCTCGAAAAGTTCGCGCACGCCGCCGTGGGCCGCCTATCCGGTGGCCAAAAGCAGCGCGTGGCCATCGCGCGCGCCCTGTGCATGAATCCGCAGATCATGCTGTTCGACGAGCCGACCTCCGCACTCGACCCCGAGATCGTGGGAGAGGTGCTCGAGGTCATGCGCAAGCTTGCGGCCGACGGCATGACCATGGTCGTCGTCACGCACGAGATGGCCTTTGCCCGAACCGTGTCCGACCGCGTGGTCTTTATGGACAAGGGCGTGGTGCTCGAGGATGCGGCACCGGCCGAGCTCTTCGGCAATCCCAAACACCAGCGCACCCGCGAGTTCCTCTCGCGTTATCTCGAGGACAAATAACCGACCGCAAACGCTTACGTTGCAGGGCCGCTCCGGTGGGGCGGCCCTCGTCATCACAATCGAAAGGATGTCATGGCCGAGGTTTGGCGCTTCTTTGCGCATGAGGATGATTTTGCCGATTTGGACGAAGCTGGCGCGTGCGAACGCCTGGGCCGCGTGCTGTCGTTTTCGACCGTCTCGAGCATGGATGCCGAGGCGGTGGACTGGCAGCCCTTCGACGACCTGCGCGCCTATATGCAGCAGGCCTGGCCGCGCGTGTTTGCGGCGGGCGAGGTCGAGTTTGTCGACCATTCGCTGTTGGTGACGCTTAGCGGTTCCGACCCTGACCTCAAGCCCATTATGCTCATGGGCCACATGGATGTGGTTCCCGTGGTGCCGGGTACCGAGGCCGACTGGACGCACGACCCCTTTAGCGGGCACGTGGACGACACCTACATCTGGGGCCGTGGAGCGATCGACATGAAGGACCAGGTCGCAGGCATTCTCGAGGCTGTCGAGTATGCGCTGGCGCACGGTTGGGAGCATGAGCGCACGCTGCTCCTGGCCTTTGGCCAGGACGAGGAGACGACGCAGTACGGCGCAGGCGCCATCGGCCGCGCGCTCGAGGAGCGCGGTGTTGAGCTCGAGTTCCTGATCGACGAGGGCGACTACCGCATCGTTTCGGATGCCGAGTACAGCGCGGGCGAGGGTTGGCTCATGCACGCCGACCTCGCGGAGAAGGGCTATGCCGACATTGTGCTCAAGACAAAGAGTGTGGGTGGACATTCTTCCAACCCCTACGGCGGCACGTCGCTTGAGGTGCTCAGCCGTGCCATCACCGCAATCTGCGATATCGAGTGGCCGACGCGCGTGACCGACTTGCTTGCCGCCCAGCTCGTCGAGCTGGGGCTCTACACGGCGGATGAAATTGCCGCCAACGGGGGCGCCATTGTCCGCGATTGCCTCGCCAGCAAGAAGCTCTATCCGCTGGTGACGACCACCTGCGCACCCACGCAGATCGAGGGTGGCAGCACCGGCGCCAACGTAATGCCGCAGGATATGTGGGCCAACATCAACTTCCGTATGCTCGAGGGCACGAGCGTGGCCGACGTTGTGGCGCGCTGCCGTGAGGCGGTTGCCGGGGCGGACCTTGCCGGTCGTGTCGAAGTGGAGCTAGGCCCCGGCAGCTCCGAACCCTCGCCGTCCCCGCGCATCGGTGGCCCCGGCCTCGAGGCGGTTCGCTCCATCGCCGCCCGCTATTTCCGTGATCCAAAGGGGACGGAGGAAAATGGATCATTCGAGCCAGTGGCAATTGTGCCCTCGATCGTGATCGGTGCGACCGATGCTGCCAACTACCAGCGCATTTGCCCTGAGTGCATTCGCTTCTCGGCCTTTGTGGTTGATGACGACGAGTGTGACCGCGGCGTACACGGCACCAACGAGCGCATCACCCGCCGCGCCTACCTCCAGGGCATCCGCTTCCTCGTCGCTCTGCTTCAGACGCTCTAGAGTGTGACAAAGCGACAGTCCCTTTGCTAGCCGTTGGGGACGTTCTTAAACGACTAGTCGTTAAGGAACGTCCCCAACGGCTACGTCCAATCAATCCGTGCGGGTTATATGCAGGTTTGCCTGCGCACGCTATCATGTATGGGTTAGACCGCAACTATGTACCCCATACGCGAAGGGATGCGCATGTATCTGAAGATCGACATGTTCTAGCCGGGCTTACCCCCGCAGTGGCGCCGCGCGCCCCATCAACTCTGCCGATTTTCACCTTCACGCATATAAAGGAGTCCCGCCATGCGCGACAAGCTCGAAAAGATCATCAAGGCCTACGAGGAGCTCGAGAAGAAGCTCTCCGACCCGGCCGTCGCCTCCGATATTAAGGAGTTCACGCGTCTCAACAAGGAGTACGCGCACCAGTCCGACCTCATCGCGGCCTCGCGCGAGTACATCGGCGCGCTCGATGACATCGAGGCCGCCAAGGAGATGCTCCACGATACCACCGATGCCGATGAGAAGGAGATGCTCCAGATGGACATCTCCGAAAACGAGGCCAAGCTTCCCCAGCTCGAGGAAGACATTAAGTACATGCTCATCCCGAGCGACCCCAACGACGACAAGAACACCATCGTCGAGATCCGCTCCGCCGCCGGTGGCGACGAGGCGGCCATCTTTGCCGGCGATCTGTACAAGATGTACCAGCGCTTCTGCGAGTCGCGCGGCTGGAAGACCACCGTACTCGACTCCAGCCCCAGCGAGGCCGGCGGCTTTAAGTCCATCGAGTTCAAGGTTGAGGGCGACCGCGTCTACTCCGTCATGAAGTTCGAGTCCGGCGTGCATCGCGTACAGCGCGTCCCCAAGACCGAGTCCCAGGGTCGCATCCAGACCTCCACGGCAACCGTCGCCGTGCTTCCCGAGGCCGAGGAGATCGACGTTCAGATCAACCAGTCCGACCTGCGCATCGATACCTACTGTGCCTCCGGCCCTGGCGGTCAGTGCGTTAACACCACCTACTCCGCCGTGCGCATCACCCACCTGCCCACCAACACCGTGGTGCAGTC
>WGSQ01000172.1 GCA_014871605.1 Collinsella sp.
GCCCTATCCCTTTATTTATGCCGAGGGGCTTCCTACCGCGGCAGGCGAATCGTAAAGCGGCTGCCGACGCCCTCGACCGAGGTCACGCCGATGACGCCGCCGTGGCTATCGACGATCCACTTGGCGATGGCGAGCCCCAGGCCCGCGCCCTGCGCTCCGGCATCGCGCGCGTTGTCGGCGCGGTAGAACCGCTCGAACGCGTGAGCTGCGGATTCCTGGTTCATGCCGATACCCTCGTCCTCAACACTTATGTCGATCATGCCCATGCCCGCATCGGGTGTTATGCCAAATGTGACGGTCGTTCCCGCACTCGAGTACTTGGCGGCGTTTTGCACGATCACGCGCAGAGCCTGCTTCACGAGCGCGACATCGACGGATGCGTCGCAGCGCGGGTCACTGGCAAACGCAGTATCAAAAGCCAGTCGATACGCGTGCGCAGCATCAATCATCTGCGATTCTTCGCATACCTCGCCGACCAGTGCAGCCAGGTTGGTATTCACGCGCCGCAGCACGGTGCGGCCGGCATCTCCGCGTGCCAAAAACAGCAGTTGTTCCACGAGCTCCTGCATATGCTCGCTTTCGGCCTTGAGCGAGGCGATGGACTCTGCCAGCACGTCTGGGTCGTCTTTGCCCCAGCGGTCGAGCATGTTTACGTAGCCCTGAATCACCGCGATGGGCGTGCGCAGTTCGTGACTCGCGTCGTTGACAAAGCGCATCT
Source organism: Collinsella sp. (assembly GCA_014871605.1). Classification (GTDB taxonomy): domain Bacteria; phylum Actinomycetota; class Coriobacteriia; order Coriobacteriales; family Coriobacteriaceae; genus Collinsella. The sequence goes on from WGSQ01000172.1 coordinate 719, forward strand.
GCTGCAGCTTGGCCTCTTGCATCTGGCGCAGCAGGCGGTTGAGCGCGACCTCGATGCTCGCCAGGTCGGCGTCGCCGGTGGTGACGCTCGGCGAGTCGACGCTTGCGCGCTCGATGGCCTGCTCCAGCGTTTCCATCTTGCCGCCGGAGAGCTGCATGCGGCCGAGCTCGTCCACGCGTAAGGCCAGGTCGTTGAGTGGTGCCATGGTACGGCGCGCGCGGCGGGCGCCGCCGAGCATGTTGAGCACGCTGATGACCTGCCAACCCACAACGACAAGGTAGAGAGGCCATAGCGCGACGAGGTCCTGCGCGAGCGGGAAGGTCTTGCTGGTGTGCGCAAGCTCGACGGTATAGGCGAGCGTTGCCAGGTCCCAGCCGCGCGCGGGCGTCAGCGACATGCCGTGAACGGTGGCGCCGGGAATCCAGCCTGCGGTAAACGCGCCTTCGGGCAGCGTTTGGTTGTAGCCATAGACGAGGATCGCCGCCGCAATCACCACCAATAGCAGGTCGAGCCAGACATAGCTCAACAGGCGGCGCCACATGTAGCTCCAGTTGATGGCGCGGGCGATGGAGGTGACGCGCTTGGCCTCGGCGTTACGCACGGCAGACATAGCCCACCCCGCGCACGGTCTGGATGATGCGGGCACCGCCGGCGTCCTCGATTTTGGCACGCAGGTGCGCGATGTGTACGTCGACGTTGTTGGTGTCGCCCACGTATTCGTAGCCCAGCGCTTCGTGCGCGATGCGCTCGCGCGTGAGCACAGTCTCGGCATGCGCCATAAGCAGGGCGAGGACGTCGAACTCGCGGGCCGTGAGTGCGATGGGCGAGCCGCCGACCGTGACTTCGTGGCGGTCGGGGTCGAGCGCGACCGAACCCACGGTGAGCGCGGCGGGGGAGGGCGCGGCGGATGCCTGGGCCGAGCCGCCGGCCAGGGGCATCGCAACGGTACCGGCGCCCGCGCCGCCCACTACGTTCGCCCCGGCACCGACGCCGCCAACGCCCGAAGCCGTCCGCACGGCCTCCGAGCGCTTCAGCGCCACACGGATCCGTGCGAACAACTCCTCAATCGCAAACGGCTTGGTCAGGTAATCGTCGGCGCCGGCATCGAGCCCGGCCACCTTGTCCATCACGGCATCGCGCGCGGTGACCATGATCACCGGCACGTCCTTGTGCTTGCGGACACGCCGCAGGACCTCCATGCCGTTGAGATGCGGCAACAGCACATCGAGCAGAATCAGATCGTAGTCGCGCTCCAGCGCCAGGTCCACGGCGGTGCGGCCATCGGCGGCGTGCTCCACCTGGTAGCCCTCGTGCTCCAGTTCGAGCGTCACAAAGCGGGCGATTTTCTCCTCGTCCTCTACGATAAGGATCCGTGCCATGCGTGCCCCCGTCTGTGATTACTTGTCGTCGTTCAGATTTTGCTTGATGTCGTCCGCGGCATTGGCAGCGTTGTCCATCAGGTTGTTGATGCTGCCGGGTACCTCGCCGTCGCTGTCGATGCGGTAGCGCATACCAAAGAACAGGCCAAGCAGCATCAGCCAAATCGTGGCGCCCCAGGCAAACAGCGCGACGATGGGAATCAGGATGGGAATGTTGAGGATGATGGCGTCGCGGCGCGTGGCGATAAACTTGGTCTCCAGGCTCAGGCGGAAGAGCTTTTTGAGGTACTCCCACACGCTGTCCATCTTCTTGGAGAAGTCGGTCTTTTCGCTCGACTTTTCGTAGGCGGCCTGCGCGGCGACCATCTCGGCCGAGGGCTCGTCGACCGGCGCGGACTCGGTGGCGGCGTTCGCCGACGTGGTCTGGGTCTTGCCCTGCGACTCGAGCCAAATGATGGCGTCCAAAACGTTGCCGTCGGCGGCGTCGAGCGCGGCTTTGGCATCGGTGTAGCTCACGTTGCACTTGGTGCGGATGGTTTCAACTTTTTCGAGGTCGTCCATGACCTGTCCTTTCGTTCGATGGGCGCGACGCCGGGCGATCTGCCCGGGCGCGAGCGTTGCGTTCGGCGGTCTGCGTGGCGCCGCCCCGCCCTTGGTCGAACTCTATAGTGCAGGTTATAGATTAAGCGATTCTTGAGCCAAGATAAATAGTGGATGAGTTTTTGGGTGGCGCGGAGGCGGGCGGGGGCAGAAAAGGCAGGTTTTGCGTGGCGTGAAGGAGGTGCAGTCTGATCTTTGGGACGGCTGACAGCGAGGTCTAATACTTTTCCGAGAAGTGAATGAGTGAAAACGGACCCCCGAAGCATCGACACTTTTCGGGTGCCGTTTCCTGCGGCTTTGATGCCAGAATCCTGCGTTTATGCCGTTGAAAAATGCGGATGCTCCAGGGGTCCAAAAACAGACGTTCACTTCGCGGAAAAGTATTAGACCTCGATAGCAGGGGATGGTGGGCCGATGACAAAGTGGTGGCAGAAAAGGGGTACGCAAAGCACGCCGGTCATAGGGAATCAAAATCACGTTGCAAAAGCATGAGAATATCCTACAATTGCAACATGAAGTACTTTAGCAACATAACGGCGATAAGCGAGCTTTCCGAGAGTGAGGGCGTGTTCACCACAGCCCAGGCGGCTCGTATGGACATCTCTCGAGATGCGCTGGCACACTCATGCCGCGTGGGGCGTCTTGAACGGATATGCCACGGCGCCTACCGGATGTCGGGCACGCAGCGCCGAGACACTGACGAGCTCAACGCTTTTTGGAAACTCACCAATCCCTCCCTTTGCGCGTGGGAGAGAAAACGCCAGTGGGATGGCATCGCCGTGAGCGGTACGACAGCGGCGAACCTACAGCAAATGGGCGATTTCTATCTGTCCCCCTACAGGATGACCGCGCCCATGCGCATCAATACGAGAAACGAATCCCTTTCTTTTGCAAAGCGCGAGATCGCTGAGCAGGACATCGTCTGGCTCGACGGCCTGCCGGTAACTAAACCCGAGCGCACGCTTGTTGATCTTTGCCTCGATTGCGAGGACCCCTCATTAATTATCGATGCCTATAACGACGCGCTTGGGCGAGGGCTCGAGATACAGCGGCTGAAAGATCTTGTAGAGGAGAACTCTAAAACCGCCAAACGACGCGAGTTGATGATGCCCTTGTTGACGGCGCTGAACGAGTAATGAAAAACGGAGGACATGGTGAAGTACAAAACACCTGCCGCACTGGAGATGGCTGTTAGGGATGCCGCAAGAGAATCGCCGATGGATACTAATCGGGCGATCGTCGGTTTCTACTTTCATCGCTTCCTATGTCGCGTTTTTTCAGAAGATGACGGCCGCTTTGTGATCGCGTCGAAAATGTTGGTGTAAGGGTGACGCCCTAGCGCCCGTTTAACGAAG
>WGSQ01000173.1 GCA_014871605.1 Collinsella sp.
CCTACGCCGACCTGGAGCAGCTCGGGTTTATCTGCACCGTGCAGGGCAAGGGCTGTTTTGTCGCCGAGGTCAACCAGGAGCTTTTGCGCGAAAACCAGCTCTGTCATATCGAAGAGCTGCTTGCGAAAGCGGCAAGCCAAGCCGAAGCCTTGGGCGTCACGCGCGACAAACTGCACGAGATGCTCGACCTGGTACCCCCCGAAACCATGTAGTAGCCATCTGCAAGAAAGGCTATACCATGCAAAACTTGCTTGAACTCAAAGGCATCTCACGCACTGTAAGCGACCGCTTTTCGCTGCGCGACGTCACGCTTGCCGTGGAGCCTGGCCAGATCGTCGGCTTTGTTGGTGCCAACGGTGCTGGCAAAACAACGGCGATTCGAGCTGCTCTCGGGCTTATAAAGCTCGATGCCGGCGAAGTGCACCTGTTTGGGCAGCGCTGTGGCGCCGACGCGCCCGATGAGTCGCAACGCCATCTACGCTCCCGCGTCGGTCTTGTCCTGGACACGTGCCCCTTCCCCTCCACGCTCAAGGTGGGCCAGATCGAGGCGCTCGTAGGCCCGGCGTACCCCACGTGGGACCGCGAAACGTTCGCCGGATTCATCAACCGATTTGGCCTCGATCCCAAGACAAAGGTCAAGGACCTCTCCCGCGGCATGGGTATGAAGCTGCAGCTCGCCTGCGCGCTCAGCCACAATGCCAAGCTGCTCGTTTTGGACGAAGCCACCGCGGGCCTCGATCCCATGGCACGCGAGGAACTGCTCGATGAGCTGCTCGCCTTTGTCGCCGACGGCCAGCGCAGCGTGCTGCTCTCGAGCCACATTACGTCTGATCTCGATCGTGCTGCCGACCGCGTCATCTGCATCGATAACGGCTCGATTGTGTTTGACCTGCCACGCGAGGACATTACCGACCGCGCCGGCATCGCCCACTGCACCCAGGCACAGGCCGCCGAGCTCATGGCTTGCGTCGAAGGCACCCGCGCCGCCCGCCACGCCTACAGCGTGGACGTGCTCGTGCCCAACCACCGCGAAGTGCTCGAGGCCTTCCCCGAGATTCCCTGCGATCGGGCAACCATTGATGACTATCTTCGCTTCATGCTGAAAGGGGCTTTGAAATGAAACGCGCCATTATGTCCGAGCTTGCCATCGTTCGCACGCTCGTCCCGAGCATCGCAGGTGTCGGCCTGTTCATCTTCGTCGTGCTGACCGCCGTCAGGGCATCGAATGGTGATTCCGATATGAGCGCCGCCGGCGCCTTCGCGATCAGTGCCATGTCGCCTATCATGGCCATGACGTCGCTGGCCGGGCTCGACAACCAAAACGGATGGGAGCGCTATCGGGCAACGCTGCCCATCTCACGCAAAGACATCGTCAGCGCACGCTACCTGTGCATCACTATTTTCTCGGTCATCATGACGTGCGCGGCCGTGCTGTTGAGTATCGTCGCCATCCCGATCTTAAACAGCGTGGGTATCCCCTCCACGGGAGAGACCGTCTTTGAGACCGCAATCGCCTCGGCAATATCGATGCTTTTCTCCCTCATGGCGGTGTTTTTGGTACTGCCTCTGTTCTTTCGATTTGAACACATGAAGGCGCAACGCCTATCCGTTGGTCTATACGCCCTATACATGTGCCTTATCATGGTCACGCTAAACTCATTCAACCCCATCAGCAACCAGCTCATGTCGATGATTGCCGGGGCGAATCCCGATCCTTCCGTTCTTGGCTTCCTGTGCGCAGGAATTGCCGCGCTGGCAACGGTCGTCCTTGGCGCTGTCAGCTGCGCCATCAGCACCAAGGTCTACCGGGCACGCAACCTATAGGCAAGCGCGGTATCATTGGACATGCGCCATAGATCTGGCGTGGTCTTTTTTGAGGAGGCGCTCAACCCGTGTCGTGGGTCGTCGCAGCATTTGCGTCAGCATTCTTTGCCGGCATCACATCCATCTTGGCCAAATGCGGCATCAAGCAGACCGACTCCGATGTCGCGACGGCCATTCGCACCTGCGTGGTGCTCGTTTTCGCCTGGGCAATGGCGGGCATTTCTGGATCCATTGGAACCATTGGCAGCATCGAACCCAGATCCTGGCTCTTTCTCGTCCTCTCGGGACTCGCTACCGGCGCTTCGTGGATCTGTTACTTTAAGGCGTTGAGCATCGGAGACGTCAATAAGGTCGTACCGGTCGACAAGATGAGCACCGTGCTCGCCGCGCTGATCGCCATCGTGCTTTTTGGCGAGACGAGCAACCTTGCGGTTAAGCTCGTGGGAACCGCCGTCATTACCCTCGGCACGTTTTTAATGACCGAGAAGCAGCAATCCGCCGGACCCGAGCAGCAGCAAGACCGGACCTGGCTCGCTTACGCCCTCGGCGCCGCCATGTTCGCAGCACTCACCTCCGTCCTCGCTAAGATCGGCATCGAAGGCGTCGAGTCAAACCTGGCCACGGCAATCCGCACCTGCGTGGTACTGGTTATGGCATGGGCAATCGTGGCAGCTAAAGGCAAGATGGGCCAAGCCGTGCACGTAGACCGCTACGAGCTCGTATTTCTCGCGGCATCGGGCATCGCGACCGGAGCATCGTGGCTGCTCTATTACTATGCCATCGCCGCAGGCCAGGTGAGCGTCGTGGTGCAGATCGACAAACTATCGATTGTCGTATCGGTACTATTTGCGCGCTTGGCATTCAACGAAAAGGTCTCGCGGCGCAGCGCCATCGGTCTCGCCCTCATCGTACTGGGCACTGCGGCGCTCGCGGTTTGGAAGTAGCGCGGCCAGCAGCCGCTACATCCTCACACCTGGCTTGGGATGCCTGTACTGACCGTGGGATGCCGTGCGCTTACCGTGCGAGATGGCAAATTTGGGACAACGGTGCAGGCAACGAAGGCAGGCTGCGCACTCCGGCTTTGTCCAGACGGGAAGGCCGTCGCGCATCTCAATCGCCGCCATGGGGCAGCGCTTGGCACACAGGCCGCAGCCGATGCAGCGATCGGCATCGACGGCAAACTTGCTCGTCTGTTGCATGTGCGGCAGCCCAATTGCGTGATACGCGCACGATGCAAACAGAGGCACGCGATGGCGCATCATGTTGCCCGTGCGGCGTGCCCGCACCGCCTCGATCACGGCATCAATCTGCGCCTCGGCAGCTCTATTGATACCCTCAACCTTTTGAGGGTCAGACAGGTCGAAAACAGGCGTCCAGGTATCGGGCATCTTGACGCTCCTCGCCGCATCTAACTCGAGCCCACGCTCGTGCAGCAGGTCGCGGGCAAACTTGGCAGATTGGCCGGTCGTCGAACCGTACGTCGAAACATAGAACGTATAGGGGCGCTCGCCGCCCTTTGCACCGGCAGCAATCGACAGGTCGGCAGTCTTCAAAAACTCGATCATCGGTGTCGGCAGACCCCAGGCATACACCGGAGCAACAAATCCCAGCTGGCAGGGGCCTTCCGTCGCAACAAGGCGAAGGGCTTCGACATCAAAACGCTCAATCGACACAACCTTGTCGTCTGTCGCCGCCGCAATGCGACGCGCCACATGTTCGCTGTTCCCCGTCGCGCTAAAGTACAGGATCATCTCGTACCCCTCTGGAGTTGACTCGCGATTAACCGCGCTATTTGCGCAGCGGCTTGGGCAGTGGGATACCGGCGGCGATGACGGCCGCGATGATCATGCAGACGATACCCTTGAGTGGGAAGCACATGAGCAGCAGGCCCACGACCATGACGGGCTGACGCATAACGGTGCCCATCGTCGAGGCCGTGCAAACGGCGACGCAAAAGACCGGATCGGCGCCGGTGAGGATAGCAAGGCCATAGCCCAGGCTTACGCCCGAGAAGATAACCGGGAAGAAGTGGCCGCCGCGCCAACCAAGGTTGATGAGGGCGGGCGTCAGCATGGCCTTAACGAGACCGGTCGCGATAAGCACGCCGGCGGGAATGGTCAGATAGGTTTCCATGAGCACGTCGGCCTGCGTCTCGCCGGCAAACATGGTGTAGGGCAGGACCGTGCCGCAAATGGCGAGCGCCAGACCGGCTAGCATGGCCTTAACG
>WGSQ01000174.1 GCA_014871605.1 Collinsella sp.
TTGCCGCGCCCCGCAGTGCCCGCTTCCCCCGAGAACAATTATCAGTGCAGGTAGATGCCTTGCACTTTTTAGCGAAAAGCCGGCGTGGTTGGCATTTCTCAATTCATCGTAGTAAACCGGCATAGTTTCGTATTTCCAGCAGCCCCAAATTCGTCAATACGCCGGCGTTTATGCAAAAAGCCCGACCTCCGCATGGAGATCGGGCTTATAGGGCTCAGCAAAGCCGAACCTACACGGTCAAATGATCCGTAGCTTACATCTGCTCGGGCGCGGAAACGCCAACGAGGGTGAGCACCAGGGCGAGCGTCACGCGAACGGCGTCGCAAGCGGCCAGACGGGCGCGCGAAAGCTCGGGGTCGACGGGACGGCCCTCGCTCGGCAAAACCTGGCAGGCAGCGTAGAAGCTGTGGAAGTCGCCGGCGAGTTCCTCGGCAAAGTGCGTCAGACGGAACGGGGCGCGGTCGCGAGCGCAGCTGGCAATCAGGTCGGTGAGCTCGTTGAGCTTACGCGAAAGGGCGAGCTCGGTCGGGTCGGTCAGCAGCGAGTAATCGACGTTCTCACCGATGGCCTTGGCGGCGACGGCCTTCATGCCCATCTCGTCAGCCTGCTCGGGCGTAACGTCGGCGGCACGGCGCAGAATGGAGCACACGCGGGCGTGAGCGTACTGCACGTAGTACACCGGGTTGGAGTTGTCGCGCTTCTTGACGGCCTCGATATCGAAGTCGACCATCTGGTTGGAGCTCTTGGAGATGAGCGTGTAGCGAGCGGCATCGGAGCCGACCTCGTCGACGAGTTCCTGCAGGGTCACCATGGTGCCCTTGCGCTTGGACATACGGACGGGCTTGCCGTTACGCAGCAGGTTGACGAGCTGGCCAAGCAGAACCTCAAACTTGCCGGGGTAACCCAGAGCGTCGCAGACGCAGCGGACGCGCTCGATGTAGCCGTGGTGGTCGGCGCCCCAGATGTCGATGACGTGGTCGACGCGCTGGAACTTATCCCAGTGATAGGCAACGTCGGAGGCGAAGTAGGTGTACTCGCCGTCGGACTTGATCAGGACGCGGTCCTTGTCATCGCCCAGGTCGGTGGAGCGGAACCACAGGGCACCGTCCTTGGTGTAGAGGTAGCCCATCTTGTCGAGCTTCTCAAAAGCGCGGTCGACGGCAGAGGTGCCGGCGGTCTCGCCCTCGGTGTCCTTCACGTACAGCGAACGCTCGGAGTACCAACGATCGAAGTCGCAATTGACGGCGTGGCAGAGGTCGCGCATGTTGTCGACCATCTTCACATAGCCGCGCTCGCGGAAGCTCTCCATGCGCTCCTGAGGATCGGCGTTGACCCACTTATCGCCGTCGGTGCGCCAGAACTCGGCGGCCTCGTCGATAATGTAGTCGCCGCCATAGGAGTCCTTGCCAAGGGTCTCGGCAAAGTTATCCTGGTACGGATGGGTCTCGGGATGCTCGTCGTTCTCGTCGGCAACGAAGGCGTCGCGGTCGGCGATCAGCAGCTTGTGAGCCTCATCGATATCCACGCCCTGTTTGGCGATGATGTCGGCAAGCTGCATATAGCGCGTGCTGATGGAGTTGCCGAAGGTGTTCATCTGAGAGCCGTGGTCGTTGATGTAGAACTCACGCTGGATGTCGTAACCGGCGTGGTCCATAACGCGGCAAAGGGAGTCGCCCAGAGCGGCCCAGCGGCCATGGCCGATGTGCATGGGGCCGACGGGGTTGGCGGAGACGAACTCGACCTGGGTCTTCAGGCCGCCACCGACGTTGGACTTAGCGAAGTCCATACCCTTCTCGCGAGCCTCGCCAAAGATGGCATTCTTGACGGCAACGGAGAGGTAGAAGTTGATGAAGCCGGGGCCTGCGATCTCGACCTTCTCGATCGCGGGGTCCTCGGGCATATGGGCAACGATGGCCTCGGCGATCTTGCGCGGGGCGCAGTGGGCCAGCTTGGCGGACTTCAGGGCCATGGTAGAGGTCCACTCGCCATGAGAAGTGTCAGCCGGTCGCTCGATAGCGCAATCGTCAAGTTCAAATGCGGAAAGGTCGCCGGCCTCCTGGGCCGCAGCAAGCGCAGCGCGTACCAGCTCTTCAATCTTCTCGGGCATAGATCCTCCTTGTGTTAAAGCCCCCGAGCTCTTGGTCACTCGTAGGGCAAAAGCCAGAGTTTGTAGCACTCTATCACAAGCGACGGGCACTGTCGCAGGGTAAAGCTAATAGATATTGCATATGCACAAAAATGACTACAGCTTGTATGGAGTCACTCAAAGATGCCGGTCTGCCTGCAGATTATGCAGGCGTTGAAAATGCATAAAGGTGTGAATGAGCTGCGTCTGTTATCGAATACTCTTACCTATCAGAGTTGTGTGCTTTTCCTGCATAAAGTACGGGTTTGCGCACGTCAGCGTGTTATTCTAGACATACGTAAATTCGTATAAGTTGGAGGTAGCATGTTCTCAATCGGTCAACACGTCATTCATCCGGGCCAGGGAGTCTGCACCGTCGTCGGTTTTAGGGACGACACACCGCAGCCCATGCTGCTGCTCGAGACCAAGCAGGGACATGCGCAGACGATCCTCATGTACCCCGTGGCGCAGGCCGACCGTCTGCACGCCGCCATCTCTCAGCAAGATGCCGAGCACCTGCTGAGCCACTATGACGAGCTGGAGTGCGACACCTTTACCGAGCGCAACAGCTCGCTTGAGGAGACACACTTTAAGCAGCAGCTCAAGCTGGGCGCGCCCGAGACGGTCCGCGTGGCAAAGACCATGATGCACCGCATTCGCCAAGCCGAGGAAGCTGATAAAAAACCCAGCTCCTACTACATGCGCGTACTCAAGGAGGCCAAACGCCGCTCCATCGAGGAGTTCGCCGTGGCCCTTGGCGTCACCGAGGAGGCCGCCGAAGCCCGCCTAGCCCAAGCCGCCCTCAACTAACCCATCCGCGCCAAAAACCACCACAAAGGGAACAGGCACCTTTGTGGTGGTTTTCTTGTTCTAGTAGTATTCATTCTTATCGATACCCACGAGCACAAGGAGTCTCTTATGGCAGAGCCGCTTACCGCCGGAATCACCCGCGACCGCGCGTTCGAACTGCTCAATGAGCACAACAAGGACCCGTTCCATATCACCCATGGCGAGACGGTCGAGGGCACTATGCGCTACTTTGCGCGCGAGTTCGACCCCGAGAACGAGGAGTTTTGGGGCATCGTCGGTCTGCTGCACGACCTGGATTGGGAGGAGCATGAGGACGACCCCATTAACCACACCATCTATGCTGCCGAGATTCTTGAGGGCGAAGGTGCGTCTCCCGAGCTCATTCGCGCCATCCAGACGCACACGTCGGACTTCAACACCTCACTGCCCAAGCCCGAGCTGCAGATGGAAAAGATCCTGTTTGCCTGCGATGAGCTCACCGGCCTGATCGGCGCTGCCGTCATCATGCGCCCGAGCAAGAGCGTTATGGACTTTACGACTAAGTCGCTCAAGAAGAAGTTCAAGGACAAACGCTTTGCCGCCGGCTGCTCGCGCGACGTGATTTCGCAGGGCGCCGAGATGTTGGGCTGGGAGCTCCCCGAGCTCTTTGACCGCACCATCGCGGCCATGCAGTCCTTCGCGCCCGATCGCGATACCTTCCAGGCCTAACCGCCCGCGCCAGCTAAAACCGCCACAAAGGGGACAGGCACCTTTGTGGCGGTTTTTCTTGCGCGGTCGTTAGGGGCGGACCTGGCCGGTGCCTCGGAGCTTGTATTTGTAGGTAGTGAGGGCCTCGGCGGCAAAGGGGCCACGGGCGTGGAGCTTTTGGGTCGAGATGCCAATCTCGGCGCCCAGGCCAAACTCGCCGCCGTCAGTGAAGCGCGTGCTGGCGTTGGCGTACACGGCCGAGGCATCGACCGCATCCAGGAAGCGCTCGCAAGCGTCCGTGTCCTCGGCAACGATGGCCTCGGAGTGCATCGTGCCGTAGCGATTGATGTGTGCGATGGCCTGGTCCTCGTTTGCCACGACCTTCACGCTCATCTCGAGCGCCAGGTACTCGCGACCC
>WGSQ01000175.1 GCA_014871605.1 Collinsella sp.
TAAAGGGCAAATCGGTTGTGAGCCACAAGGGGTAGATCCAACCGCTGTCCTCATCGGATACGCTATCCGCGACCTGGTAGCCGAACTCCTGGCCGTTGATCACCAGCTTGGTGTCGGACGTGAAGTAGAAGCCGCGCGCGGACTTGAGGTAGATGCCGTAGCGATAGGTCACGCCAGGCTTAAAGGCGTCGATGTGGTTCGTAATGTTCTGATCCCAGAAATCCACGGAGTTCACTTCGCTGCCGTCGCTGCCCGTCCAGAACTCACACTGAGGAAGGGAGTTGGAACCCGTCGGAACATTCGCCGTAAAGACCGGCTTATCGCCTGCCTTGAAGGTGGTCGTGGCGCCGTTGACCTCGATAACGTCGATGGCACGCCATTCGTCGATCGGCTGCTCGCACAGCATATTGTCAGCGCTTGGCGCGAAGACGCCGTTGTCGGTCTTGATGTGGTGCGCCCAATGACCGTTGACGTACATCATGCAGTCATCGGCCACGGTATTGTCGCCCTTGAGCCTCAGCTCAACGGAGTACATGTAGAACTTGCCCTCCTCGAAGTGGTCAATCTTCTTCATGCCCGGCTTGTACTCTGCGGGATCGGAATACCAGAAGGCAACGGGCTTGAGCTCCGCAGGGTCGCTGCCATCCATCTCTTCCCAGCACTCATAGGCGATCTCATACTTATCGGCATCGGCGGCAGGAATCGTCGCGGTCGCACGCGGCGCCTCGCCGGGCGCGTAGTCGGTCTTCACGTCGTTGACGTCCAGGTTATGGAGGGCTTCGTTTTCCGACGAAGCAGGCATCGTAATTGTTTTAATAGCAGGGACATACAGGAATTCTCCGCTTAGACTCGACTTTACGGTTTCCCCGTTTACGGTAACAACGGTTTCATCGCTGAAGGAATATCCGTCTTTTGGCTTCAGCATAAGAGAATACACGTACTCTTTCCCGCTTTTAAACTTTGTAATAGTCGGCAGGGAACCATGTGAGCCGTTATCGGAATACCAGGCAGCAACGGGTTCGTTGTTTTCAAATTCCTGCCAGCATTCATAAGCGATTTCGTATTTATCTGCATCGTAGTTAGGGACACCTGCCGTCGCCTGCGGACCAGCATCCAGCTGCCAATTGAAGTTCGTATTCTGAACATTGGCAAAGGAGATGGATTCCGATTCTGATTCCGCTGCCGGGATAACAAGGCACGCCCTCTCGTAGACATGGGTTCGGGTGTAGTAGTCATCCCGGATCTCGTTAATAGTGGGTTTCCCGGTCGCCTCGGTGTCTCCTTTAAAGGCGTCGTCCGGATCACCGATGATGATATTCCCGGGCTCTGTACCCGTATACGTAAGCTTGGATCCATCATAGGTGGTCGTCATCTTGGACTTATTCTCCTTGTACTCCGTAAAGTACTTCTGCTCCTCCTTCTGTCTCTGAATCTTGCTGATATCCAGGGTAAGCGTTGTTTTATTGCTCGCACTGTCATACGCCGCATGGACGATCAAGTCCCCCAGGCCGATAAAAGTCAAAGCGCCACCATCGAGAGCAGACTGGTCTCCATCTACAAGGGCAATCCCCTCCACATACTCAATCGTTTCTTCTTTCTTGATGTCGGTGTAATTGTTCCGCACCGTAGTATTGACCCTAACGCCGCTGCCGCCAACAACATCGGTCACACCGCAGGGCATGATGGCGTCATTCGCCGGCGTGGCGGCGTTATCGCTGGGAGTATTTTGTTCAGCGGGTGCCGCATCGTTGGATTCATCGGTGGCGCCAGTCGGGGCCGTCTGCTGAGGCTCAGCGGTGGCTTGCGCCGCCGGAGCAGCATCGGTTGCAGGCGTGGTCGAAGCAGCCGGTGCGGTCGTTGCAGCCGTATCCCCCGCAACCGTCGGCGTCACCGGAGCCGCGGCAACCTCATCCGTCCCAGCGGCGGGATCGGCGCATTCCGTCGCCAGCACCACGCTCGGCAGCAGCAGCTGGCCGACCATAAGCGCACACGCGCCGGCGCAAGCTATTTTGGCACCCACACAACGCCAGGTACCGTGAACCAGCGAGCAGGTGGACTCACGTTGAGCTTGCTTGTCAAAGTTGCTTCCGTTCATAACGGCCTCCTTGGTCGTAGGGACACACCACCACAAAGGTGCCTGTCCCCTTTGTGGTGGTCCTGTACCACCAAGATGTGCCAAATGACTCCGTATGCCTAGGTTCGTAGATGTGAACCCAGGCCTCTACCTGCGGAAATACAAAGAGCCGCCGCAAGAGCATTTATGCCCACGCGGCGGCTGAAAATGGCTATGAAAGCTTGCGCTAGCGGTTGCGGCGCTTGGACGCGACGAAGCCGGCGACGACGACGGACGCACCGGCGATGCCGAGGGCTGCCGCCGTCGTCGCGGCGCTATCGCCCGTGGCGGCCAGGGCGTCGGAAGCGTTTTTGGTGGCAGCAGTCTTGGTCGTAACGGTCTTGGTGACCGTCGTGGTGGTCTTTGCATCCTTGTCTACGGGCTTGAGGTCAGGCTTCTGCTCGGGATTGGGCATGGGATCGGGCTCCGGAGCCGGCTCGGGGTCCGGCGTTGGGTCCGACTCCTGCCCGTCTCCAAAATCAATCACCACATCATGGGCGACCTCGGCAGAACCGACGATATCCGAAATCGTAGACGAACCGGCAACACCGATGACCTGCCCGCTCTGGGAACTAGTCCATTGCCCCGTATCGACATCCTTTTTCACATCGCGCACGGCACCGTCCATCGGAATCGTAATCGTCGCGTTCCCTCGTAAATCGATCATCGCGGCATGGTACAGGGTCGAATTCACGACGTTGCGGTTGATCGCATAAATCCCCGCAGTCGCGCCCGAAGCCTCAATCTTCGATTTGAAAATCTGGATACGAGGCGTTTCAAACCTGGTATTTGCCTCTGCCATGATTCCAAAACTTTGATTGCGATCGGCGTCGATGCCGCTTGCGGCAGACAAGCTTCGAGACGTGAGGTTCGACTTCTCGACAAGCATCCACACCGCACCGGCTTGCGAGCGTGCGCTGATACCCGCCGAGAGCGAAGCCGCACTACCAGCCGAAAGCGTGACATCGGCTCCGTTGACGATTTTCATGAGGGTATTCTTCTTGATACCAAACGTATTGATGCACATGGAAGCCCACGAGGCATCGCCAGTCTTAATCGACAGACTGGCGCCATCGACGGTGACATCGCCGCCGTGCTCATAAGCGGAATCCGGCTCTTCCTGCTCGCCTTCCTGGGCAGCGTGTCTGTTTGGAATGTTATCAGCATGGATACCGCAGATGATCTCCATTGGACGCCAAGATCCTTCAGCCGATTTCGCCTCGATTTTGACATCAGCGCCCTTATCGATTGTCACGCTGCCGGCCGTCGCGCGAATGCCCGCCACGTTTTCCGCTGCACCCGAAGCCGTCGCGTTGACGCTGACGCCGCTGATGGTCACATCGCCGCCGGTCCTGCCGTCTCCCGACGCTGTAATTACATCGTTCTGGGCCGTCGCATTCAGGGCGCCGTCGCCGGTAATGGCAAGGTTACCGTTCTTAACAGCAATGGCGCTCTGCCCGGCGTCGGCCGTGACGGTGTTGGTGCCCGTCACGCCGATGGTGAGGTTGCCCCTGGCGCCGATGGAGCCGCCGTCGTAGCCGTTGAGCTTCATGTCGTCGGCGCCGTCCCAGGACCAGGTTCCCGCCTCGTCGCCGGCGACCGTGCCCCTGTCGTACTGCGTACCGCCGACGCTGACCCAGTCGGCGGCGAGCGCCACGCTCGGCAGCAGCAGCTGGCCGGCCATGAGCGCGCAAGCCCCCGCGCAGGCAAGCTTGGCGCCCACGCGACGCCACGTTCCATGAGAGAGCGCGCACGAGCAGCCGTGGTCGATTGGGTTGTCATGGATTTGCTTTCGCATGTGAGCCTCCTTGTCGTAAGGGGTGCTTCTATAACACCATGTTACGGGAAGATATCCGGATCCCGGGGCACAAATTCTCATGTGGCGCACCTGCCAGCGCAAAAGACAACGAGCACGCTATTGC
>WGSQ01000176.1 GCA_014871605.1 Collinsella sp.
CTTCAGGGCATTGGTTAATCGCATTGAGACAGGGTGACAAATTAATGGGAACAGCGAGCCTGCCGCTCAGTAGCTCGCGAATGGTCATGGCGCCCACAGATTGATGACCCGCTGGGCACGAAAGAACCTTGAGCTCCTTTTCACCCAAGTATTTCGAAGAAAGGACGCTGTCCCTTGGTTCCTCAAATGAGATGGCCGCGTCCGAAATTCCAAGCATAAGCGACTCAAAGCATGTGGCCGTTGGCTGATGCCAAACATCAAGGTGAATCTGGGGGTGCGAGCTTTCAAACGAGTCGTACCAGTTTTCGGAAAAAAGACGCCCCCGCCCGTGAAGACAGGGGGCGTAAAGACGGAAGTGGCCGTCGGGCGAAACGCCGCCGTTCCCCGATTGAGCGTACTTTTTGAGATCGTCGACTTGTGCCAGGATCACGCGTGCACGACACGCAAATTCTCTGCCCGCCGGAGACAAAACAGCCTCCCCCGCCGATCGGTCGAGCAAAACAATCTGATACTCAGATTCCAACTTTTTGATTGCCGACGAAACAGCCTGCGGACTCACATGAACGGCGCGAGCTGCTTTGCGCACGCCGCCATAGTTCGCTAACGCTTGAAGGTATTCGAGTTGAGAAAGCTGCATAGATTACTCCAAAGGCAGCCAAGTCGACGGGCTACGCGTCCTCAGATGAGGTTCTCGCCCAGGTTCTTGCCGCCGAGGACGTGCATGTGGAAGTGCATGACGGTCTGGCCGGCGTTGGCGCCCTTGTTGGAGATGACGCGAAAACCGTCCTCCAAGCCCTTGGCCTTAGCGACCTCCTGGATGGCGTGAGCCATGGCGCCCATGGTCTCGGCAGGTACGTTGTCGGCGATGTCGCTGTAGTGCTTCTTGGGGATCACGAGCGTGTGGACCGGCGCCTGTGGGTTGAGGTCGTCGAAGGCGATGACCTGGTCGTCCTCATAGACAACGGTCGAGGGGATCTCGTGGTTGGCAATTTTGCAGAAGATGCAATCACACATGGTTGGTTCCTTTCTCGCAGACCAAGGTAATTATATTTGGTCGGGATGGTTAGAACGAGAGGTTGTCGTCGGTGTTGGCGGCTTCGCCGTCGGCGAGCACGTCGTTGCCGTCGACGTTCTTCAGGAGCACCGAGACCTTCTGCTCGGCATCGGACAAGCGAGTACGCAAGCTCTTGAGGAGCTCGACGCCGCGGGTATAGCTCTCGAGCGACTCCTCGAGCTCCATATCGCCCGACTCCAAGCTGCGGATGATGAGCTCCAGCTCCTGCGAGGCCTGCTTGTACGTAAGCTGCTTGACCGGGGTCTTCTCTGCCATATCTGTTTCCTTTCCTAAAGGCTTATCGCTATGAAACGCGGTTTACTCGACCGTATCGACCGTTGCCGCCACGTTGCCGTCTGCCATGCGCACGCGGATGGCGTCGCCGGGCTTAAAAGTCTTGGCGCTCGTAGCCACCCCATCATCGCTGTACGCGATGGAATAGCCGCGGGCAAGCACCTTGAGCGGCGACAGGGCATCGAGCGACGCGGCAGCTCGGCCCAGGTCGGACGCTGGCTTGCTGAGCATCGTGCGCCCCTGATGCTCTAAACGGGAACTCGCAAGCGTGAGCGCATGGCGCTTGCCATCGAGCCCTGAGGTGCTTGCAACCAGACGCTCGGGCAGGCGCTCAAAGTTGGAGCGGAATGTCCCAACCGAACGCGTTATGGCGCCGGACAAACGATCGGCCGTCAGGGCAAGCTCAGACTCGTGACGCTCAACCATAAACGTTGGGTCGTTGAGGCACGGGCGGCACGCGGCCGCATCGAGCGCATCGCCCAAGCGAGCCGTATAGGTATCCCAGGCACGGCGACCGCGCTGGTCGAGCATCTCCAGGTCGACCTGGGCCGACCCAATCATCGATGCCATCGCGGCACCCAGACGCTGATAGCGCGCCTCGAGCACATCGGCCAACTCCGTCATAGCCGGCGCCACCGATTCGGCCGCCGCCGTGGGCGTGGAGGCGCGACGGTCGCTCACCATGTCGCAAATCGAGGTATCGGGCTCATGGCCAATGCCGGTCACCACGGGCACGGGACAAGCCGCCACCGCGCGGGCAAGCTCCTCGTCATTAAAGGTCATGAGGTCCTCAAAGGAGCCGCCGCCACGCACCAGCAAAATACAGTCGGGCGCCGGCGTAATGGCAGCGGCGCGGCGCAAGCCTTCAATAAGCTCTGCCGGCGCACCCTCGCCCTGGACCTTTGCGCCCACGCAGACGAGCTCGACGAGCGGGTTGCGACGACGCAACGTGCGCTTGACGTCGTCGATTACGGCACCCGAAAGCGAGGTGACGACTGCCACGCGCGAGCAAAACACCGGGATGCGACGCTTACGCGCTTCGTCCATCAGGCCCTCGCGACGCAGCTTTTCGGCCAACTGAGCCACCTGCTGACGCAGCAAGCCCTCCCCCGCCAGCGAGAACGAGCGGGCGACGAAGCTCATGCGACCCGTGGGCTTGTAGAGATTGAAGTTGCCCTTAAAGCTTACCTGCATGCCGTCGCGCAAGTCGAAGGTGCGCTTAAGGTAGGCGCCCTTCCAGATGATGCAGTCGACGGCGGCCGAGTCGTCTTTAATCTGGAAGTAGCAGTGGCCGCTTCGAGCGTTAGGACCACGAAAACCCGTGACCTCGCCCAGGACACTCAGCTGCGGAATGGCATCGAGCGCACCGGCGGCGATTTCTACCGCCTGGCTCACGCTGAGCTCCTTGCGTTCCCGCTCGTCCGATCCGTCGAACTCGGCGGAAACGGTATTGCCGGTCAGATTCCAGCCTGCCACGCAGCCTCCTTTCGTCATCGTGCACAAGGGCTTCGGCCCTGCGCAAATTCAAGTCCAACACATAGTACAGCGCCGCGGGGACACGAATCTCCGCGGCGCCCAGCGACCCAATTTGTTATCGGTTGGAGTTTCTGTTGTAGCGAGCCATAAGATAGAGCAGCTGAATAATCGAGGTGAGCGCCGCAGCCACATAGGTAAGCGCGGCGGCCGTCAGCACCTTCTTGGCACCGTTGACCTGCTTGGAGCTCATACCCGACTGCTCAATATACGCCACGGCGCGGCGGCTGGCATCAATCTCGACCGGCAGCGTAACCAGTTGGAACAGCACGCTAAACGAGAAGAAGATCAGTGCGAGGGATGTGAGCCCGGCAATGTTCATAAACAGGCCCAAGAGCAACACGATGGTCCAAGTGTTCTGGGTAAAGTTGACAACCGGCACGAGGGCGGTGCGAACCTTCATCATGGCGTAACCGCTTTGACGCTGGGCGGCATGGCCCGTCTCGTGGCAGGCAACGGAAACGCTTGCGACCGACCCGCCCGAACGGTTGGCATCCGAGAGATACAGGTTGTTGTCCTGCGGGTTGTAATGATCGGTGAGCTCACCAGCGACGCCCTTGATACCCACGGCGTTGCAGCCGTTGGCGTCGAGCATGCGGCGAGCGACCGTGGCGCCCGTGTCGCCGTCCGAGCGAACCTTGGACCAGGTTTTGTACGTCGAGTTGATATAGTTCTGTGCGGCAAGACCGATCACCGTGCAGACAAGAACAACCAGCAGGTACAGCGGGTCGATGCCAAAGCCGTATCCATAGTAATAAGGCATGCGAATTCCTCCGAATCGAGTTACACGTTGGAGGCATTTTACCCACTCGCCCAGCCAACGAGACACCATCGATGTTTTGGCATTGCAGCTCTAAAACGTTTGCAGCGCTTGGCAAACCGCGTAACTACAAAAGCTCGATTTTGCCGTCCTTCACCGTCAGCCCCATATTGCCGGAAAGCAGATCGTCCAGACGCGAGCCCACAAGCTCAAAGCGCCAGCCTTCGCGCAGGGGGCTCTGCTCGGGGTGCTCAATATAGTCGGCCAGGTCATCGCGCGAGGCGATGACCGAGGTCGCCACGCCCGAGCGCTCGGCAACCAGGCGAATGAGCGCATACATCAGGTCCGTCACGCTCTCCAACTCCGG